>CAISCV010000238.1 GCA_903883945.1 uncultured Chitinophagaceae bacterium
CATAATGAAAAAGAAAATTAACGGGTAATGAGTCTTTAGTGATTTTCTTTTTCACCCTTCGGGACTTATTCCGCTCCAGTTATTTTTTTTCACAGCCGCCGCTGGACGAGCTTATAAAAAATAAGTTATGCAAAAAAAGTCCCGCATTGTTCACAGTTTGTCAGTTTGCCCTTTCAGTAGTGGGTTGTTCCCCATTCCTGTTATTTCTCCTTTGTTGGTTGGTCGGCTTCTTGGGCGGTTGCCAGTTCACTTTCGTCCGTTGCCCGGTGTGGTGGTTCGCAGGTTGTCTTGCGGTTGGTTTGTGTGGTGTTTTCCTTCGGGTCGCCGCCAGCTTTCGGCACTTCCTTTCTAGGTTTTGTTAGCTGCCTTTCCTTCGGGTTCGGCAGCTTCTTTTTTATCTCATTCAGGGTTATGGTGGATAGTTAGTGCATAAAAAAAGCCCACCTGAAATGGGTAGGCTATTCTTATAAAATTCCCTTTGTGTGTTAGGTATTATGCCACTTGAATAATTGCCAAAGCATTATAAGCACCATTATTCAACACATATTGAATACCATTCACAGATTGGAAGAACTCCACAGCAAGCAAAAAGAAGCCTGTAGCAGTTCCTGCAGGTACAGCCGCAGGTGTTAGTGTTACAGTTGTTGCAGTTTGCCCAATTGGAAGGTTTGTTGAGTTCGTAAATTCAATCTCAGTGGTATTAGCCACGAAATCTACTTTAGACCATGCACCCCTCAAAGTAACGTGCGTTGCACCCGCAGGGCAAGATATATCGGTAGCTGGTACAAGCCCAACCATCGCAATTACACCTGTTACAGTACTTACAGTGTAAGTCTTAAAAAGAATCGAAGCAAGAGGCGCATTCAAGTTAAAATCAAAGCCTTGCATCAATACTTTACCAGGTGCAGTTGCAATTCCTGCACCAACATTTCTTTTACCCCTTAAAGAAAGCAAATCATGATTTTTAACCAAGCTCATTACTTGTGTCACTCTCGATGTTACCCTGTTGTCAGAGGCAGTCATCATCAAATTTCTAACTGCAACCCTAAGCAATTTGCCAGCAGCAGCCGCATTTCCAAATTCAGCCCCATTTTCCCTTGTTCTGAGAAAGTTTGGATCTGTAGCAATTCTTACTTTCGAAACGCCACCTTTGGTTTTTACTAGGTGTCCATCCTGTGTTTTGTAAAAAGTCAGTTCATCTAATGTTCCCTGAATTTTCAATAACCCTTTTAACCGTGCCATAATTGTAAATATTATATTGTGAAAAAAATTGTGTACTTAATTGATACAGCCCTTACAATAAAGCATCTTGTTTTTAGCGTTATAATGCCTATACAGCCAAGGAGGGCAAACACTTGAAGAACCACAAGACCAAAGCCCCAAACTGTCTCTAATCGCTTGTTGTTGCAAACTGTCAAGCATTGCTTCATTATCATAATTCACATAATGCCAAGCCCAACCGTTAGCAATTATTAAACTATCAACCCTTTGCCCATTAATGGTTAAAGCAGCCAGTGTTCTACCATACTTGTCTTTTTTAGCACCAGTATATTCAACCATCCTACCGCCAATTAAACCAGTCACAAAACGGTAGCTTTCCATCCCGCTTTTTTGTTTCATTTCGGGGGCATCAATTTTTAGAATCCTCACAGTAAAAGTTTTCACACTGTCTTGCAACACATAAGTATCGCCATCCTTCACACGAAGCACTTTTGCGGCACTTTGAGCAAAAAGACTAGCAGTTGCCAATACAAAAAAAACAGTTGAAATAATAAGCTTATTTGCCTTCATTCCCCAAAGCTAGAGTAGATATTACATATAAATATACACGCGTGGCGTTATGTTCTATTATGTCCACATTGTTCCAATAAGTAGACATTTGCAGGGGATTAATTATAGGTATCTTTGTAGGGGTTAGTGTATGGCTAGTGTATGGGAAAGGCATGGCTAGTGTACTAATAGTGTATCAAACAAGTTATTTGAAGTTATGAATAGATTATGTATTTATCCCAAGGATGTTATGGTAATCACAGGCAGGAGCGACAAGTTCGGTAGAAATCTGATAAAGAAGATAAAGCTGCATTTCCAAAAGCAGGAGCATCAGGTAGTTTCCATCGAAGAGTTTTGCAAATACATGGGATTACAGTCCGAAATGGTTACAAAGCAGTTGCGATAAGCAAATTTAAAACATCAATTATTCAGTGATAATACTTTTCACGCCCCAAAACCAACCACTTTCTTTCCTTTCTTTATTCTTTCTTTTCCCTTCTTAACTATTCTTATGGTCGCATTTGTGGTCGCAAAATAAAAAAGCAGCTACGAATCTTAATCGTAACTGCTTGATTTTCAACGTGGGCCCACCTGGGCATGATCCAGGGACCCCCTGATTATGAGTCAGGTGCTCTAACCAACTGAGCTATAGGCCCGGACTGAAAAGTATTTCTTTCCAGTTTTAAGGAGTGCAAATATATAGAAATCATTACACTATACAAACCAATATTAAATTAGTAGTCATTTTATTCTTAAATACTTAATACACTCACCTACGCTTCCTTTATTTTTGCGGTATGAAAGTAATTAAAAACATCATCTTCGACTTGGGGGGAATCTTCTTGAACCTTAACTACCAATTGACCAAAGACTTATTTATTAAGTATGGCGTTGTGGATTTTGATGATTTTTTTACCCAACATCACGCAAATACCCTTTTTGAAGACCTAGAAAAAGGAAACATCACCCCGGAACAGTTTTACGATGCCTTCAGAGCTGAAACAAATACTGATTTAACCAATGAAGAAATAAAAGAAGCCTGGAATGCGATGCTTGTATCCTTTTCTAAAGAAAGAATAGACTGGTTGAAGAAGATAAAAGACAAATACAAAATCTACCTTTTCTCAAACACCAACCAGATACACTACGATGCAATAATGGATTTGTATAATCGTGATTTGGGATCTGATGATTTTAATTTGCACTTTATAAAACCCTATTATTCTCACGAAATGGGCTTGCGAAAACCTTATGCGGATTCATTTCTACATATTCTAGAAGAGCAGGGACTAGTTGCAGAGGAGACCCTATTTATAGACGATACCATTAAAAACATAGAAGGGGCAAAAGGGCTTGGGCTGCAAACAATTCATTTAGTTGCACCGAGAACTTTATTGGATTTGGAACTGTAAAGGCAAGGGGGTAATACGTTTTAAGTTGTACGTTGTACTTAAGACTTGAAAAAACTTACAACTTAAAACGTATTACGTATAACATCCTTAACAACCAATCTTATTTACCCTCAAGGCGTGGCGACCTCCTTCGAAAGCAGTATGCATAAAGGTTTCAATCATTTCTTGTGCTAATTGAAGCGCCACAAAACGTGAAGGAATACAGATTACATTACAATCATTATGCAGCCGAACGAGCTTTGCTACTTCATTCTCCCAACAAAGTCCAGCCCTAATTCCCTGGTGTTTATTTGCAGTAATAGCAACCCCGTTGGCACTTCCGCAAAACAAAATACCAAAAGCAGATTCACCGCTTTCTACACTATTAGCAGTTGGATGCGCAAAATCGGGATAATCTACACTATCCAAAGAAGTAGTACCAAAGTCTTTTACGGAGAAACCCTTTTCTTTCAACCATTGTTTGATGGCTTTTTTATACTCAAACCCTGCATGGTCACTACAGATAGCAATTGGTTTTATAGTTGTTTCAAATACAGTCTTGCTCATAATTAAACTATTTTTCTAATGGGCGAAAGTAATTGAATTTAATTAAGCCCTTTCCTTTTTCCCAATAAGCCCTTCTATAATGGAAGTCACAAGCGAAACAATGATGCTGAACATAAGTGCTGCCCACCAGTCTCTCACCTTAAACCCATCTACAATCTCCGACGTCCATTTTACAATTAATACATTGATAAACAACAAGAATAAACCAAAGGTGATTACGGTAATCGGTATCGTTAATACAATTAAAATTGGTTTGATGAAGCTGTTTAATAAACCCATTACAAAAGCAACTAATACTGCCGTAATTGTATTGTCTACTCTTACACCGCTTAACAAAAAAGCAGCTATTAATACTGCTACGGATGTAACCAATGTTTTTAAAATAAATTTCATTGAAAAAAAGTTGATGATGAAAGATTGTAAAATTAATTGTTTAGACCTACTGTTTTACATTATTCCTTATGGATAATTCTAGTGAGAGAAAGATTTAAAGCCCTATTTAGGAAAGAAGCAATATTGGGTTGCACTAAGTGAGAATCAGATTCAAAAACGAATGAAACAATATAGGGTTCTAAAAAAAACAGGGCTACCTCAAATAATTATTTGAGATAGCCCGCTTCAAAATGAGTTATATAAAAGAAATTATAGGTCTTTAATGGGACTATGCTTAGGAACTAATAACTTCATCATGGTCCAAGCAGATAAATAAGCTAAAGCACACACGGTAAACATGATACCATACGCAACAGATACATTGGAGGCAATAAAGTGTCTCGCATCGGTAAGCATATTACTATTAACCAATACACTTTTAAGGTTATCCATTTTTACTTTATCTAATGGAATAGCATCGGTAGCTTTTACCAAACCTGCATTTGCTGCTTCCATTACCCCTTTGATACGATATTTATCTTCCAAGCCACCTGCTAGCAACTGAACCAATACACCACCCAAGCCACCTGCTGCGGCGCCGATACCCGTAACAGAACCAACAGCTTTTTTAGGGAACATATCCGAAACAGTAGTAAACAGATTAGCACTCCACGCCTGGTGAGCAGCACCACCAATACTAATGATGACAATGGCAGCTACAATACCCAAACTAGCAGCATATTGTGTACTTAACAGTAACAATGGAGCGAAAGCAATGAGTAACAAGGCGGTCATACGAGCTTTGTAAGTCTGCCAGCCTTTATTCATAAAGATCATTGGGATGGAACCACCAAATATAGATCCTAAAATTGCTACTCCATAAACGATAAAAGTAGAAATCATTACGGTATGCTTGGTTGTAACTGGATCCATTCCTACACAGAATTGTTGTTTGATATAAGTTGGAAGCCAGAATAATAAAAACCACCAGATACCATCGGTCATGAACTTACCTATTACAAATGCCCATGTTTGTTTGTACGTTAACATCTTGTACCAAGGTACTTTTTCTTTAACCACTTCGGTTACTACTTCTACTTCATCACCACTATGGATATAATCGTATTCTTCTTGTTTCAATTTTCCTTTAGCAAGCAATTCTTTTGGAGTACCATATAAACTACTCCAGAATAGTAGCCATATAAAACCAATAAAACCAGTAATAATAAAAGCCATCTGCCAACCATGGAAGATTCCCAAGAAGAGACTATGACCTTCAGAAGGATTCCAGGTAGAAAGAATTAAAGGGATGATCAAGGCACAAATCATTGCACCCATGTTGGAACCAGAATTGAATATACCAGTAGCTAAGGCACGTTCTTTTTTGGGAAACCATTCTGCTACTGTTTTAATAGAAGCGGGGAAGTTACCTGCTTCACCAGCACCAAAAATAGCTCTGGCAACATTATGCGCCCACAAACCTATTCCCATAAAAGCACTTGAGATACCCGCAACTGACCAAAGAATGAGAGAAGCTGCCAAACCTTTTTTGGTGCCTATTTTATCAATAATAAAACCAGCAAACAATGTAAATCCAGCATAAAAGCCAGTGAAGATGGCAGTCAGATAAGAAAAATCAGTAGAAGACCATCCAAATCCATTGGGTTGTGCCGTACAGAAATAGTCTTTTAAATAGCCAATTACATTTCTATCCATGTAATTGATAGTGGTAGAAAATAATAACAGCGCGACAATCGTCCACCTATACTTTCCAATTTTTTCGTTTGTCATAATGCAAGTTTATATGTTATCTGAGGTGTGAATTTTATATAGGATTTTAATATAAAAATAGTTGTACAACAAAACAGTAACCTGATTATTGTACAACTATTAATTATCCATTTTCAACTATCTATTAAGGTTTACCCTTTTACTGCTTTGATGATAGCAAGTGTTTCTACAGTCAATTTTTCAATTGCTGCATAATCTTTTTGTTCCATCAATTTCTTGCTAATCAATTTGCTACCCATACCAACTGCACATACACCTGCTTTGTACCAGGCAGATATGTTTTCGTGCGTTGTATCCACACCACCTGTAGGCATAAACAACAAATTAGGGAAGATATCTTTGATACCGCTTAAAAACTCAGGCCCTAACATGTTTCCAGGGAACAACTTAATGAAAGTAACCCCTGTATTTTCTGCTTCAATAATTTCTGTAGGAGTCATACAACCGGGTGCATACAACATTTCTATTGTATTGCAGAATTCAGCTACTTCCTTTACAAAACCCGGGCTGATCATAAAGTCTGCTCCTGCTTCTACATAAATTTCAGCAGTAGCTAAGTTCTTGATCGTGCCAATACCTAATTTTAAACCAGGCATTTCAGCATCTCTCAATGCAACCAATTTCTTGAAGTTTCTCAAAGCGGCTTCACCACGATTGGTATATTCTACTGCTTTGATACCCGCTTTGTAGATTGATTTTAAAATTTCAACGCTAACTGTTTCGTCTGCATTAAAATATAGTGGCAACATTCCTTGCGCAACTATAATGTCAATTATTTCTTGTTTCTTACTCATCTTTTGTTATTTATGTGATTGTGATAAAAACAAAGTCCATTCTCGATAAAAAGAATGGACTCCGGTGACTTATTTTTTTACTTTAATAACCAACTTCTTTATTTCAGCGTCGCCGCCAATCATGGGTGCGTGTACATCTTCTGGAAAGAAGATGGCAAACTGATTGTCGGTTAGTTGAAAATACATATCGGGTGCATCATCATAAAAAAGCACATCTTTTTCAGTGTTATATTCTCCTTTTTGAGAGACACACTTTTCACGAGGCTTCCATGCAATGGTTTCAACACCACTAATACAAAGCTGTATATCAATATTGTTGTTGTGACATTCGAACTTGGCAATTGATTCAGCCGCTGTCATTCCTTTTTTATTTGAAATGATTGCTTTTAAACCTTCTGCTATATCAGATTTTCCAACTTCAGCATTAGCTAAATCAGTACCCTTTATATATTCAAACGCTTTCGCAAACAATGGATGCACACTGTAATATTTATGTGCATTCTGAATAGTATCTATTATCATAACTCTATGTTTGTGTTTTAGGTATTAAGTAGTAAGTTATAAGTTAAGAAAACCTAATACTTATTACCTAATACCTTCAACTTATTACTAATTAGCGTTGAACACGTCCGCTACCATCGCCCTTAACAATACCCATAACTTCTTCTACAGTTACTTGGTTTAAGTCACCATGAATGGTATGTTTCAATGCAGAAGCAGCAACACCAAATTCTGCAGCATCACCCATAGATTTACCACTTACCAAACCATAGATAAAACCAGAAGCGAAGCTATCTCCACTACCAACTCTGTCTACAATACGTACTTCATATTCTTTGGTATGATAAAATTCAGTTCCATCATAAACCAAAGCACTCCATCCGTTATCAGAAGCACTGTAACTTTCACGAAGTGTAGAAGCGATGTATTTAAATCCGAATTTAGCTTTCATTTGTTGGAAAACACTCTTATATCCTTCCAAATTCAATTCACCTTTAGTCACGTCAGTTCCTTCAGATTTAAAACCTAAAGAAGTATCCGCATCTTCTTCGTTACCGATACAAACATCAACGTATTGGCAAAGCTGGGTCATTACTTCTCTAGCTTTTTCTTTACTCCATAATTTTTTACGGTAGTTTAAGTCGATACTTGTAGTGATACCCTTTGCTTTTGCAGCCTTCAAAGCAGCCAAAGTCAAGGCAGCAGCTTTATCGCTCAAAGCAGGTGTAATACCTGTTGTATGGAACCAAGAAGCACCTTCGAAGATTGCATCCCAATCAAATTCAGACGCATCAACATCAGCAATTGCAGCACCAGCACGGTCGTATATTACTTTACTAGCACGCATAGAAGCACCCGTTTCTAGGAAATAGATACCAATACGTTCTCCACCTCTAGCCATAAATTGTGTATCTACACCATATCTGCGCAAATGATTGATGGCAGCTTGACCCAAAGCATCTTTTGGAACTTTACTTACAAATCTTCCTTGTAAACCATAATTACATATAGCAGCTGCTACGTTAGCTTCACCACCACCATAAGTTACATCAAAATTGTTCGCTTGCTCGAAGCGTTGGAAACCAGGGGTTGACAATCTCATCATGATTTCACCCAATGTTACTACTGTTTTACTCATTGTTTTTATTATTGAAAGTGTATAAAAGAATTAGATTGTAAGTAGTAAGTATTAGGTAATAAGTACTAGGCAATTCTTACTTATAACTTAATACCTACAACTTATTACTTTATTTTAAAATTGCGATTGGTGCCGGATCCATATCTGTAAACTCTTTGTTTTCACCAGCCATTGCCCAGATGAAACCATAGTTTGCAGTACCCGTACCAAAGTGCATAGACCAAGGTGCAGAAATTACTGCCTCCTGATTAGCCATTATTAAATGCCTTGTTTCTTGTGGCTCTCCCATAATGTGGAATACACGGTGTGCTTCAGGAACATCAAAATAGAAGTACACTTCCATTCTGCGGGTATGGGTGTGTGGTGGAACAGAGTTCCATACACTACCTGGTTCCAACATGGTTAAACCCATCACCAACTGACAGCTTTGTAAACCATCGTTGTGAATGTATTTGTAAATAGTTCTTTTGTTTGAGGTAGAGATGTCTCCCAGATTAACCGGTGCCGCCTGTGCTTTAGAGCAACTTGCATTTGGATAGGCATGGTGTGCAGGGGTAGAAATTAAGAAGAAGCTAGCAGGGTCGTTGGCATCTGCAGAGCTAAAACTTACCTCTTTAGTGCCTTTACCTAAATAAACTGCTTCTAGCTTTTCTATGTCATACGTAGCTCCATCAGCTTCTACTGTACCTTTTCCACCAACATTGATGATGCCTACTTCTCTTCTTTCCAAAAAGAAGTTCGCCTTCAACTCAGGTTCATTAGGCAATTCAATTTTCTTGCTAACTGGTTTTACACCTCCGATGATTACACGATCGTAATGAGAGTAAACCAATTTAATGGCATCTGCCTGCATCAATTCCTGCACTAAGAAGTTCTCGCGCAATTCTTTTGTTGACATCTTAGCCGTTTCTTTCGGGCTATTTTGAAATCTTATTTCCACTTTTTTAATGTTTAATGATTAATGATTAAAGTTTAATGACCAGAAATTGACGTTTGATATTAATCATTAAACGTTAATCACTAATCATTAATAAATACCTATCTCGCCATCCAACCTCCATCAACTACTAAAATGTGACCATTTACGTAAGCTGCTGCTTGAGAGCACAAGAAAACAACTGGCCCTTGAAAATCTGCAGGCTCACCCCAACGACCGGCAGGAATTCTACCCAATATTGCAGCACTTCTATCAGCATCTTCTCTCAAAGCTGTTGTATTGGCAGTAGCAATATAGCCAGGTGCAATACCGTTTACATTAACACCACTGCTTGCCCACTCATTTGCAAATGCTTTTACCAAACCTGCAACAGCAGCTTTACTAGCCGTGTAACCAGGAACATTGATACCACCTTGGAAAGAAAGTAAAGAACAAGTAAATACAATTTTACCATCCTTACGGGCAATCATGTCTTTACCAAATTCGCGAGCCAATATAAATTGAGCATCTAGATTAAGAGACAATAATTTATCCCAGTATTCATCCGGGTGTTCAGCTGCCGGTTTTCTAAGAATCATACCCGCATTGTTGATTAAAATATCAACAGGTTCATTTTCTGCTTTTACTTTAGCAATAAAAGCATACAAATCGGCTCTATCAGTCATATCACAAACATAGGGTTTGTACGTACGTCCTAGTGCTTCTACTTGTTTACCTACTTCACTACCTTCTAGTTGCATGTCTACAGCAACACCAATAATGTTTGCACCTGCTTCTGCCAAGGCAACTGCCATAGCTAAACCAATACCGCTGCTACAACCTGTAACTAATGCGGTTTTACCTTTTAATTCAAATGTGTTAAGAACGCTCATATTATTTTATTTTATGATTATATAAAGAAACTATTAATTAAATTGAAAGAGTTGGTTTGATGATTGAACAATAAGGCTATATAGTGTATTATGCACACCATTCTGAGTTGGTGAAGGACAGTTCCTCCGTTTAATCAAAAAAAAGAAAGTTTTAATGGTGTCGCAATCGTTTATCAGCAATAATGTAGACCTCATAATCAGTAGTGTTTGAAGCAACCACGCAAACATATTAAGAAACCCCAACTAAAATACTGATTAATATTATTATTTTCGATTTAAACCCTAAAAAAGAGTTATTTTTTTAAATATTTAATTCGCAATCGTTATCGGTTTTTTAAATCTTTTTTCTTTTTGTCTGATACCTAGATATTTCATACAGAAACGGTAGTTGACAGAATGGGTGGTAGTTATAAATTTAATTTTAATTGAATTAGTCCAAATTATCTAACACATACTGCTTCAACTCGGGAAAGAATGTATTATATACTTGATGGATAGCGTCATAATTTTCTTCCCATAATTTAAAACATTCCCCTGAAGAAGATAAATAAGTAGCCCGGCGGGCAATATTGGCAAAGCTTTTTTCTATACCCCAAGCAAACTGGTAATTGTACAACCAATTGTTTTGTTTCATGTATGGAAACATCTTTTTAAAATTTTCTGGAAACCACTCTTGATGATTTTCGAGGGTCTTATACGTATTCTCTGCAAAAGACGCTAATATGTTTGTTGATTCAAAGCAATTTGTGTCCAACGCTAGATAATGATCAAAAACAATATCTATAAAAGCTCCGGCATACAACCCAACTGCGGGTTTTAGATATAGTTTGGCTTGTCGCACAGCCTCGTGATTATCTGTAAAAGTATCAATAGCTCGATGTAGCCGAATACCGTTTTGGATAGGAATAGGATAGTCGTATTGTTTTTTACCTTTAATAAAATCGCTGATTATATTGCCCACCACCAATTCAGGTTGTTTGAACGATAGATATGCGTGAGCTAAGTAGTTCATTAATTGAAGGTAAGTAGAAAAAAGTAAATATGGAAGCAGGAACGCTTTGGATACGGTAAAGCCAACTTGTTATTAGAAATTATTCTACAACCTGCCCTATGTAATTTATTTAAAGCAGAACCAAAATACTGTGTAATGGGTATGGTGTCACTTGTTTTATTATTATACTGAATAGCAACCTTACTAACAGACCTAGTTTGGGTTGCTTCAACTAAAAATGCCTGTCCATTTAGGTCAGGCAAATTAGTATATTCAATTGAACAGGCTATTAATCTCTAGAACAATTTCTTCCCTTCTTTAATCTTTATTGCTCGTAATAAAGCTTCTAGATAATAGTAATCCGCATAAGGCAATGGTGCATCTACCTCGCTATTGTGCGTTTTTGCACCGGTGCTATGCAAGAGTATAAAGCCCCTATTCTCTCCAATTGTAGAACGGTAATTGTTGGTAAGACTTTCAATCATTTTATCAGCAGCCTTTCTGTAAATATTTCCTTTTTTGCTGTACGTACTCAATTCATACAGTCCCGAAGCCATACAAGCGGCCGCAGAGGCATCCCTAGGTTCATTGGGAATATTGGGCGCATTAAAATCCCAATAAGGTACTAAGTCGGCAGGCAACGTTGGGTTGTTTAAAATATATCCAGCCACATTCTCTGCTTGTTTCAAATATTTTGGATCTTTAGTTTCTCGATAGCACATCGTAAAACCATAGATAGCCCATGCTTGTCCTCGCGCCCAAGCGGATTCATCTGCATATCCCTGGTGTGTTACTTTCTTGATGATGCTTTCTGTTTTGGTACTATCATAATCTACCACATGGTAGCAACTATAGTCTTTTCGGAAATGATTTTTCATGGTGGTATTCGCATGACTTACAGCCATTTTATAATACATACTATCCCCTGAAAGTTTGGTCGCCTCAAACATCAATTCGAGGTTGAGCATATTGTCTATAATTACTGGAAAAGTAAACTGCGGCATGGTATCCCAAGAACGAAAGCAACCTACCGTATTGTTAAAACGAGTAGAGAGTGTTTTGGCAGACTGCAATAGTATCTTTTTATACATTTCGTCTTTAGTAAACAGATACCCATTCCCATAACTGCAATACATTTTAAAACCCATGTCGTGCGTACCCCCATTAAACTGTTCTCTTTTGATGTTATCGGTAAATATCCGTGCTTGTTCTTCCCACTTTTTATCTCCGGTATATGCATATAAATACCAAAGAACCCCGGGGAAGAACCCACTTGTCCACCTGAAAGAAGGAGACAACACCAATTGTCCTGCAGCATCTACCGTACGGGGAGAAACTAAGTCTGCCTTGCCATGCTTGGCAGCCGGAACTTCTTTAATCATTACATCGGTTTGCTTTTCGGCATCAGAGAAGACAGACTTTATGTCAACCTTTTGTGCATTAACCAAGGTTGAAAATATCAGTATGGTAGTTACACATAGTACCTGTTTCCAATTAGTTATATTGTTATTCATTTTAATTGTCATGTTTATCATTCAAAAATTATGTTAGTCTAATTCGCCCGTTTTCATTTTCTTTTGTGTAGTAAGGTTCTGATTTTCTATCATTCCTTTTACTTCAATTTTAATGACCGTTGCAATTTTGTCTATGGGGTTATTACTAACGTTGATAGTTACCTCATCGCCAATTTGTTCTGTTTTAAGGTTAGTTCCATCAGCTAGGAGATTTGCAGTAACTACCTTATTTTTTAATCCTTTTACAACTAGTTTACCTTCTTTAGGCCAATCAAACACAGAGAGATAAAGCATGGTACCATTCTTTGTGGTTTTTTGTGTACAACGACCCCAATCGAAAGGTAAAAGGGGACTAGCCTTCGAAGCATAGATTGCTTCACCGTTTGTCTTCATCCAGATACCCATTTCTTTCAACCTGTCTATGCTTTCCTGTGGAAAAGTACCGTCGGGTTTGGGACCGATATTCAATAAATAATTGCCTCCCTTCGAAGCAATATCACAAAGATTATGGATTAAGGTCTCCGTTGTTTTCCATTTATGGTCCGATGCCCGATAACCCCAAGTACCATTCATGGTCATGCAAGTCTCCCAATCCTGACCATCCAACTCTGCTTGGGTAGGTATCTTTTGTTCGGGTGTTTTGGTATCCCCACTAAATAACAGATTTCCTCTTTTCAAACGATCATTGGTAATAATCTGGGGTTGTAGTTTTAAAACATCTTTCAGTTTAGAAGCAGCCTCATCAGTCATATTGGTAGGGGTATCCCACCAAAGCACCGCTATTTCCCCATAATTTGTAAGTAGTTCTTTTACCTGAGGTACCGCAACGCTATCCATATATTCATCAAAAGATTTCGTTGTTTGTGCTGCATCCCAATGTCCATTGTGGTCTTTTGTGTACGCATCAATGGTTGCGCTGTCGGGATTATCCCACCCTTCTGCTGTCATCAATTTTCTAGCTGCAGAACCTCCGGGATTGTTCCAATCCTGTGCTTGCGAATAATAGAAACCAAGTTTAACGCCCTGTTTTTTACAAGCAGCTGCCAATAGTTTCAAAACATCTTTTCCATAAGGCGTAGCATCGGCGATATTCCATTTGCTGGCATCAGATTTAAACATAGCAAAACCATCGTGGTGTTTGGCAGTGATAACGATGTATTTCATACCGGCATCCTTGGCCGTTTTAACCCATTCTTCGGCATTGAATTTTGTTGGATTAAATTGCTTGGCATAGGCCTGGTATTCTGCCACAGGCACCTTCATTCGGTTCATAATCCACTCGGCACCACCCCGTCTTTGCTCGTGCCCATTATATACTCCTGCCAACTGTGCATATACGCCCCAATGTATGAACATACCAAAGCGCGCCTCTCGCCACCATTGCATCCTTTCCTCCTTGGAAAGTACTTGTTGTGCATGGCTGAGGTTTTGAAGCAGCACCACACTCAGGACTATAATAAAAATCTTCTTCATTTAATTATTTTAAGGATGAATTATAAAAGTATTGGTCGCTATCCTGTTTCCTTTTTCTATTAATTGAATATGATACACTCCATCTACAAAACCCTTGATAGCTATTTGTTTACTATGGGTAGTAAGTTCCTCCTGTTTTAAAATTTTACCTGTTTCATCCAAAATTAGTACCGTTGTTTCTGCAGATAACTTATCAACTGTAACTGTAATAAAGTCCTTTGCGGGATTCGGATAAATCGAAAACAACCTAGCCGTTTGCTTACCCAACACAATCACTTTAGAATAAGAAAAAGAGCCATCTTTATTTACCATCTTCAACCGGTAATAACTTTTGGTGCCTGTTATATAATTTACATAACTATAACTTTCTTTATTTGAAGCCGGTACTATTGCCATCGGAATAAAATCACTTCCGGTAGCACTATACGCTACTTCATACTGTAAAAAATCTATTTCATTGGCAACACGCCATTTTAAAACAGCCTTTCCATTGCTTATATCACCTTCAAAGCTTACTAATTTTACAGGCAAAGTAACCATAGGGGTACCTGCACCTACCATAGTGCTGTCTAAAGGGATGGCAACCACACTGCCTGTTCCATTCAACTCCAATGCACCTACATCATATAGGGCACTACGTGTTTTAGCCTGTACATCCCATCCATTTAATAGAGAAACATAGTTGGTGGTATTTACGGCAGAATCCGTTACCAAGGCAGGGGGGGGTAAAATGCCATTTACCCTTGTTCCAAAAGAAAGCGTTTTCTTAGTAAACCCTGTCGCATTTGTTATCCCAAGATTGGAAGGGGCACTAAATACATTTCCTTCTGCGTAATAGGTTACCGGATTGGCATTTCCTACCGTATCTATATAAACCGCTTGCCCTTTTTTCATGCTAATCAAATTATTAGCAACCGTTACCCCTTTTGGCTTATATAAACCAAGGCTGTCTACCTCAAAACCTAGAACAATACCTGCTCCGCCATAACAATTTACGATGGTATTGAAGGCAACGATGGCACTATCCGCCGCAAAATACTTCGCTGCAAAAGCAGGATTGGCTGTGTCATTTGAGTTGGTGACGCCATTGAACAGAATAATGGGGCAACGTAACGAGGTATTGCTGTTGTAATTACCTGTAAGGTTCTCGATATAATTGTTATATACCTTATGCCCTTTGTCGATGATCCGGATACCGTATTGGGTGGTTCTGTTCGTATTGGTTTTGATAAAGTAATTACCATAAACGCTGCAATATCTACCTTCTCTTAAGGTAATTCCACCCGCATGGTTGCGGAAGGTATTGTACCTATAGGTATTAAAATTAGACTTATTAGAAATAATTTCTGGGTCTATCTGCGTCCCATCCTCAAACAAATTATACTCAATAATATTGTAGCCATCTGTTCTGGAATTTGTACTGGTACCCACTCGTATTACTTCCCCTTCATTACTACCTTGATACCCATGTCCTTTAAAGTAATTAGAATCTATCTCGTGATAAGTAGAGGTTCCTTTTGCAGGATAATTGGTGCTGTCATACCAGATAACCACCGTTGGAGAACCATTGAATTTATTAATAAAAGTGCAATGATCTACCCTGTTATAGGTTCCATAAAGTGAAACCCATCGGTTGAGGGTGTCTCCGCCATTTTTTGTACCTGTGTTATTAGTAGACCCGGTGGAGTCGCTATTGTAATTGTCTATGGTGATATTAGTTACCCTGCAATAATTGGCCAAAGTTCCGCCAGCACTTTTAAATTGTATCACATCATTTGCTCCCGAGTTTCCATTGGCAAACCGAAACCCTGTAATTAGTACCTGTTTACCGCCAAATTGTAAGTACGTGTTTCCTGTGAAAACAACGCCGTTAAAAGTTTCAGCCTTCAATACAATCCAAGCAGAAGTGGCGCTTCCTTTTTTATTAGAAAAACTAATCTGCCCCCAATTGTAACTCCCATTGGATACAGTTACCGTATCACCCGGAACTGCTGCACCCATTTTAGCTATCAGGTCGGCCTTGGTGGAGACGATATAATTAGTTGCAAAACAAGAGGAATAACTCAGTAATAAGCAATAAATCATCATGCATATTACCAGTCTCATCCTTTTTATTCGTTTATAAAATACCATCTGCGTTTAAAATTTGTAATTCCTCGGTTAATGTTATTATTTCATCCAACTAGGGCCCACTTCATTGGGTTGCAAGGGATGGCACTCGGCGGTGTTGGTCATATACTCATTTGCACCTACTGTTTTAGCCTCTTTGGCATCTTTCAGAATATATAGTCCGTTCTTATCAAAAGAACCTTTTACCTCTTTTTTAAGTATACCACTCACTTTATCTGCTCCTTTCACTTCGCCACCCGAAACCACATTACCTTCAAATTTATTGGGTGCAAACTGCAAGAAGCTCGTTGCAGGGTCGGCATCTACAGGTACTACATCAATGTTTGATTCTGCACAATTCATGATTAGATTATTCTTGATGGTATTTCCTTCTGGCAATAAACACATTTGCATTTCGGGCCAATGTTTCCGATAGGCATCACCCAATTGCAAACCTTTACCACCAGAATGGATGATGGTATTATTTTCGAAAACGCTGTTTCTTACCTGGCAATACCGTGGCGCACCCAATGTTTCTTTGTTGCCATGACCCGGTTTGAAACCATCTGTCAAAGCTTTGTCCATATACTCTCCGGCCATTAACAATAGTCCATTGTCAGACACATTGCTGATGTAGTTATTAAAAACGTGTAGGTTTTCGCCAGCAACACGCATTCCCAAAGTACCTGCTCTATTTTCTCCTAAAATGAAATTTCCTTCAAATGTATTATTGTGTCCTTGCCTGTTTGTAAATGCGCCCATACTTGCCCTTACTGTATTGAAACGAACGAAATTGTGGTTCGATTTCAAGGAAACTATCTCTACTCCTTCCCCATCTGCGTGGTCGAAAAGATTGTGTTCTACCGTAAAGAAAGCACCATCATCGCTTGGTTTACCCAACTTACCCGGGCCCCAGATTCGCATAATTTCCCTGCCGTTTTGTTTGGCATAAGGAATGTCTTTAAAATAACAAAAGGTAACGGTATTGTGTCTTGAATTGTCGATGGCATTTCCCAAAACAGGTTCGATATTATTCTTTCCTTTAAAGAAACAATGCGTTAACAAATTGTAGTTGCCACTAAAGAAAATCCAATAGTATCTCGTATCGAAACTAGCTGGGTTATAATCGATAATGGCACAATTAGAAACGGTACATTTATCTGAATTGAAGTTGATGACAGCCCCCTTGTTGATGGCGCCTCCTTTAAAAACCAGCCCATCTACCTTAAGGTTTGGCTTGGTAAGGGTAAGTACGCTATTGCCATTTAAAATTACTTGTCCTGCTGTTTGCGCTTTAAGCGTTACGGGTGCTTCTTCGGTAGCTGTAGAACCAAAACTAAGGTTTACATCTTTCCATTCCCCATCTTTCATTACAATTACATCACCCGGTTTTGCCGAGTTGATAGCGGTTGTTAACTCCGAATTGTTGGTGACTACTATTTCATTTCCGGCAGCAAAACCCAACTGAATGGACAATAAAACCGCTCCCACCAAACAAAGACTTTTTGCTTTGCTTACCATTAAAAATAAACGCTGTTTCATAACTTACTCTTTGTTGTTTTATAAAAATATATCCTTAAAAGCCAATACTGTATTATGTTTCGAACCAAATAAACGATTATAAATAACTAAAAAATTACCTACAGTTAATCTTCTACTTCATGCAGTTAAGCGTTGACTGCATGAAGTTAAACCTTAACTGTATGAAGTTAAGCGTTGACTGCAATAAGTAAAGTCTTAACTATATGAAGTAAGAGCCTTACTGCATGAAGTAAAACCTTCACTGCATGCAGTAAGAACCCGACTGTATGAAGTCACCCGCTTTTAATACACCCCCAACTCCTTCAAAAACACCAAAATCCGCTCGTCCATTACTTTCAACTGGTCTTTTGCACCACTCAAACTATGTCCTGCATGCGGCACCACCATTAAGTCGGTTTTAATGCCTATCTCTTTCAATTTATCGTGCAACAAATAAGACTCTTCGATAGGAACGGTAGAATCGGCATCGCCATGACAGATAAAAATGGGCGGACTCGACTTCTTTAAATAGGTCATTGGAGAAACCGTTTTAGCAAAAGCTTCATCGGTTTGTTTATCACCCAACCAATTTTTTGCCGAATGACTCTTGCAACAATACGCCCAAGCCCATACATCGGTAATGCCCCACTTGTCTATGATAGCAGCTACTTTCATGTCTTTTACATCAGCGCAATTCTTATCAAAGCGATGGTCATTTTCCAGAAGACCCGTCATCAAAGCAAGATGACCACCTGCAGAACCGCCCATTACCACAATCCTGTTTACATCAATCCCCAAATCTTTGGCATTCTTTTTCAAATAAGCCAACGCACACCTTGCATCTTCAACAGCCGCAGGGGCTTTTGCCTCTTTGGTCATCCGATACTCGATATTACACACCAAAAAACCATTTTTGAAGTAAGGATTAAAGCCACCTTGTTGGTCTTTGCTACCACTCACCCAACCGCCGCCATGAATGTTGATGATGGCAGGCGCTAGTTTGGACGTTTTATTAGGAATATACAAATCGAGCTTCTCCTGAAAACCCGGACCGCTTGTATACACCACATCCAATTGCTTGGTGTAATTATCGGGGATGGCAACAGGCTTAAATTTCTTAGCCGTGTCAGTAGCCTCCTGAGAATGGGCAATAGTTGCAACCATCAATGCAATAGCAAAAAGTGTTTTTTTCATTTTATTTATTTTAAATATTAACCACAAAGAACACAAGGGAAGAAACACAAAGAACACCATTCACAGAAACAGCTTCTTTGTGTTCCTTGTGTAAAAACCTAGTGTCCTTCATAGCAAAACTTTGTTTATTTTAAAAATTAACCACAAGAAACACAACTGAAAAGGTACAAAGAACACCATGTAGATAAACAACTAATTTGTGTAATAACTTGGTGTCCTTCATAGCAAAACGTTATGTATTTTAAATATTAACCATAATGAACACAAGGGAAAAGGCACAAAAAACACCAATTACAGAAACAGCTTCTTTGTGTTCCTTGTGTAAAAACCTAGTGTCCTTCATAGCAAAACTTTGTTATTTTAAATATTAAACACAAGAAACACAAAGAACACCATTCACAGAAACAGCTTCTTTGTGTTCCTTGTGTAAAAACCTAGTGTCCTTTGTGGTTAAACCCATTTATGTTTTTATAATAAGTTAAGCAATAAACTCTGATACTTGTCACTAGCCAACTTTTGAATAGCCTCCAAGCAGTTCGGGCAGTTGAATCTGTCGGCATCTCTCAACAACAACGGATACGCATCCTGAAAATTAAACGGACGGATTTCCTTTCCTGTCCACTCCTTATCTTTCATCAGATAAGGCGTTAACGCATCCAACCCTTTTTTAAACGACTTACCCGAAGGGGTAGTGACCGTCCACAAACTAGTATTTGTTTTATCGGAAAGCACCGCAATAATGTTGAAGGCATTCATAATAAAAGCCGAATAGTGCAAAGAAGTCGTGCGTTTTAGTTCCTCTGGAAAAAAGCCATCATCATTCATTTGTTTGTCTAATCTACCAATGGTTCGGGTTACAATCTTGTTCGCTAACTCGGTACTGTCAACATAAAGGGCCACTGCCAGATTTTGTGCATCAAACCAAACGCCGTGGTTATTTTTGGCGTTACACTCTCCCGTTCCATTTTTGCTGGTATTCATCCAAACCAAAAACTGTGAAAACCATTGCTTTAAAGCGGCATCTTTTTGAGGCGTCCAGCTTTTAGATGTTTTTAATAGTTGAATGCCATCCAACATATATATAAAGTGACGGGTATCAATCAATCCTTCGGGTCTGCCTTCAAATCTTCCCTTCACTGCTTGTGCATAGTTAAGGTTAGGATTCATTTTGGTAGCAGTATCCAAAAACCAAACCTGCATCAACTTGGCAATGTGCTTGGCATATACTTCATCATTCGAAAAATAATAGGCCAACGAAAGTGTGTAAACATTTTCACAAAGGGTGGGCAGGTTCTCTTTATCTGTAAAATCGTGCACTTCGGGGTTTATCTGACCATCTTTTTGAATGTAAGGCACACCACCCGGCTTGCTGGTATCTGGCCACCAATAGGGACCGATGCTCATATAGTCGTGCTTGTTTCCACTTGGCGGAAAAGCTTTTTTGTCCATTACACTCACAGGAGCATAAGTCAACAATTCATTTGCTTTAGTTATCAGTTTGGTATAAGCGGCAACGGCTAAGGGGTCCTTTGCTTTTAGCTTTGCTTTCTTGGCGGCAAGTGTCTTCATATCAATCTTTACGACATCTGCCTTTGATAAATTGCCTTCCATTTTTTGAGCGAATAATCCATTAGAAAGCAATATTCCTACTGCTATAACCACAAACCCTTTTTTCATTCCTATCATATTCATTATTTTCTGTTTTCTCTGTTCCTTCTGAAGCAAAATCTATTTTTTATCAGTTGCAATCTCCCAAACTTTAAAATTTCTGTAGGCAAAGTGCGTCCATTCCATTTGACGGAAACCTATTTTTCCTTCTCCTAAGATGGGGCCAAACTTCTTTCCATCGTCTTTCCAATCAATTATTTTCCGATCATTTACATACATCCTGATTAATCCATCTTTTTTTATAAGTTTCAGGTGACTGACTCCTGTAAAATGAATGGGGATACCCGGCTCGGAAGATTCTATCAGATGAAAACCTGCATTCTTCCTGAGGTTGGCTATCTCTCTCCCCGGATGATCCCTGCCATTGGCATAATAGGAAACATGGTAGCAGTTCATTGCCCCACGGATATAATCTTCGAAGTCACCCGTAGTTCTTTTTGGCATAGAGGAATCGAAAAGGTCTTCACCGTGCAACCCTTTCGCACAAAAAAACAGAATACACAAACCACCATCCACCGCATAATTCTGTGCATCGAACTCGGCAATAAAATCTTTGGGGAAATCTTTGGGGCACCAATACACATGGTGGTTTTCTTCGTGAGGAGAATACATATGCATCCAGCCACCCTTAAATTCTACATGGGCTTTTCCTTCCAATATCCAATCTTTCAGCTCCTTTGCGCTCGACATATTATTGGAATAAACCAATTTTCCTTTCGGAAAGTCTTGCGCAAATGTTGCTGTTGCCAGTATTAGAAATGCTAACGCTATAATCCCTTTCATTTTTTACTTTGTTTCGTGTGCTTTAAAATAAGCAATCATTTCTGCCTCCATCTTTTGGGCTACGTCGGCATATTTAGCATCTTTAACCACGTTTACGGTTTCCAGAGCATCCACTTTGTAATCATATAATTCTGTGCCAATCACCAATTCCTTCTTGTAAGGCTCCGTACTTCTAAAGCCTTTATCCATCCAGATGGTGTATCGATAACGGTTATCTCTGATAGAGTAACCCATATATTGTGCCTTATCATAACCCAACCTACCCGTTTCCAAGCCAGGCCCACTACGTGGATATTGACTCACGGAATATGCTTTTACCACCGCTTTATTGTCCTTCATCAACGGTTTAAGGCTTTTGCCATCCACCATTGCAGGTATTTTAACGCCTGCTAAGTCACACACGGTAGGGAAAATATCTACGTGTTCTGTCATAGACTTCGTTTCGCCGTGTTTGTAAGTAGGAGCAGCAATAATGAGTGGGGCATGGGTAGCTTGCTCGAAGTTGGTATGCTTGCACCATAAGTTATGATCGCCCAAATGCCAGCCATGGTCTCCCCAAAGCACAATGATGGTGTTTTTGGTTAATCCCAAAGAATCCAGCGTATTCAATAGAATTCCTACTTGTGCATCGGTATAAGAAACAGCGGCATAGTATCCGTGAATCAGTTCTTTTTGTTTCGCCAAAGGCAACGTAATTCCCCAAGGCTTTTGATCGGTGAATGAAAGTAATTCAGGAATATCGGTATATAACCTCATTTCCGATGCACTGTGATAAGCTATATCCACTCCGTTCTTAGATTTTTCCTGAAACTTGGCAACGGGCATTTCTTCTCTATTGTATAAATCCCAATAGCGTTTAGGAGATACAAAAGGAAGATGTGGTTTATGAAAACCTACTGCAAAGAAGAATGGTTGTTCTGGAGTTTTACTTAAATTAATCAGTACATCCTTTGCTTTCAAGGCATTTGCGCCATCTTCATAGGCATTATCAGGCAAATCTAAACACTCGGTTGTTGGGCGAACTCG
>CAISCV010000239.1 GCA_903883945.1 uncultured Chitinophagaceae bacterium
ATGTCATTGGTTATGCCACAGTTATCTGTTACCATGATGGCGATGTTGTTTGTAGGAGAATTTATGGAAACAGTAGACTCACAAGCTAAGGACTTGCAAAAGAAATACCTACAAAACCTACTTTTAGTGGCAGGTGGTACAGCAGCGGTATTAATTGGCTTTTACCTGTTTGCCAGCTACAGCAATGCAAACACACAAACATTAAAGACCAACTTAATAAATGCTTTTAAAGGCAATGATAGCTTTGTAAAGAGCTATATGACCGCTTGGATGGAAGATAGAAAGGCTTTGTACTTTAAAGATATGATGCGTTCATTAGGTATTATTGCGGTAGCGGTTGCTGCTTTAGCTGCTTATGCAAAGAAGTTCATTAAAAAGCCTGTAGTGATAGCTGTCTTTGTATTATTGGCTATCATCGACTTAATGCCTGTAGGTACTAGGTATTTTAACGAAAACAACTTTGTGGATGGAGATACGTACGAACAGGCTTATCAAAAGTATAATGCCGATTTGCAATTGGATAAAGACACAAGCTATTACCGTATTTTGAACCTTGCAGCTTTTAATGGCAGTGGTTTTAGCTTGGATGCGGGCAATTCCTTCAACGATGCAATGGCATCCTTTCACCATAATACTATCGGTGGGTATAGTCCCGCTAAAATGTCTATCTATAACGATTTGATAGAGTTTCAACTTTATAAAGAGATTCAGGCTTGGGCAGGTAATCCAAATGCAAAAGATAGTTTCCCTGTGCTGAATATGTTAAATATGAAGTATGTGGTGGTGCCCGATCAAAAAGATCCTAAACAAACAATGGCAGTTCCTAATCCATATAGGATGGGTAATTGCTGGTTGGTGAAAGAGGTTAAGTTTGTGAAAGATGCTAATGAAGAAATGACTTCATTAGATCATTTTGACCCTTCTAAAACTGCGTTTGCCAATGAAAGCTTCAAAGCTATTGTAGGCAATCAACCTTCATTCGATTCAACGGCTTCAATCAAGTTCATTGAGGACAAAAATGATTATATCAAATACGAAAGCAATGCCGCAAGCAACCAGTTTGCCGTTTTTAGCGAAATATATTATAGTCAGGGTTGGAATGCGTATATAGATGGAAAGAAATCAGACTATTGTAAGGTAAACTACGTATTGCGTGGTATGCCGATTCCTGCAGGCAAGCATTTGATAGAATTCAAATTCGAGCCTACTTTGGTAAGCTTAGGCGAACAACTAACCAAGTACGCCACCTATTTATCAGTACTACTGATTATAGTATTTGGATTTTTTGAATGGAAGGAATGGAAAAGAAAGTCGTAAGTTTTGAGTTATAAGTTGTAAATTTTTTAACCAGAAACTTATGTCATATTACTTATAACTTATGACTCAAGTCTTAAAATTTGCGAACTAAAACTTATGACTTAGAACTTAAAACTTATGACTTAGAAAAATGGATAGATTTCTGCCGCATAAAGATGAATTAGGAGAGCTTCTGCAAGCCAAATCGGAACAGCTATTTGTATTGATGCACCATATTGATATAGATTCGCTTGGTCTAACCGAACACGGCAAGAAGTACTTTCTGGGAAGTCATTTCAAAAGAATGTTCTTCTCTATTCAAACAAGTGCGCACCTATTATATAATAGCATTACCCTAAGCAAAAAAAGTGTAAAGGATATTGTGATTATGGATTATGGTGCAGGCATGGGTAGTTTGTACATCCTCGCCAAAATGATTGGTTGCAAGCAAGTAATACACAATGACATTCTTGAAGAATGGAAAAACAATGCACAACTTCTAGCTCAAGCCATACATATAGATGTAGACGAATACATTGTTGGTAATATAGAGGATACATTAATTGCTCTAAAAGAGAAGAAGATTGTCTGCGACATCATTACTTCCCGAAACGTGGTGGAACACATCTATAAACTTAATGAGTACTATAAACTCATCCACCAGTACCAACCAAAGGCGATTGTTTATTCCTCCACAACCGCCAATTTCAATAACCCCGCCATGAACTTGCAACACGTTTTGTTGCATTATAAACTAGAGAAAATATTTATACAGCAACGTAAAGAGTATATCAAAACTAATTTTACCAATCTTGATGAAAAGACAGTTGATTTATTGGCACTTCATACCCGTGGGTATGAAAGAAGTGAAGTAACAGTATGCATAAACAATTTTATCAACAAAGGAATTGTTCCTGCCAAAAACTACTATTACACCAACACCTGTGAAATGGATTATGGCGTTTGGGCAGAGAACCTTCTTCCATTTAGTATTCACAAACAAATGGCAGCGGTGGGCAATAGTCAATGCATTATTAAACCTGGCTTTTGGGATACGCACTATCAGAAATCCTGGAAGAATGCAATGGGGACAATCTTCAATAAACTTATTGCTATTACACCTGTAATTGGCTTTATATTGGCTCCATTTATCTATATAATCGTATTACCTAAACAAGAAACGCATAAATAATTGAAGAAGATTGTATCTATCGTTTCTTATTCAATACTCCCCTACTCTTCGGGTGGACAGAAGTCCATTGCACAATTTAATGAGTTCTTAGGTACACAATGTGATCTTACCGTTATCAGTACCTCTGGCAATGATGCAAGTCTGGTAAAGAACTACCATTTACTTCCATTAATGAAGAATAACTTATTAAAATTCTTTGATTTGTCATTGTTCTTCAAACTAATCAAGCTTATCCAATCAAAAAAAATTAACTACTTGATGCTGGAACATCCTTATATGGGCTGGTTGGGATGGCTGGTTAAGTTACGTTGCAAAATACCTTTAATTATTCATACACACAACGTAGAATACCTCCGATTTAAATCAGTTGGAAAGAAATGGTGGCCATTACTGATGTGGTACGAAAAGTGTGTGCTCACAGTGGCGGATTATGTATTCTGTATCTCCGAAGAAGATAAGCAGTTTATGATTACCCGCTTCTCTTTACCTGCAGGCAAGTGCCATGTCATTACTTTTGGACTTCCCCTCCCTGCTGTTCCTGCGGATAAAGCTATTTGTGCCAACACGGTAAGGAAAATGCATAATATCGACAGTGATTCATCCATTATACTATTCAATGGCTTGTTAAGTTATGCCCCCAATGCCAATGCTGTCAGGGATATTGCACAAAACATTAATCCTTTATTACTTAAGAGCAATTTAAAATACAAGATTATTATCTGTGGCAAGGGCTTACCAGAGGATTTGAATGGATTGAAAGATTATACAAATCAGAACATCATTTATGCTGGTTTAGTCCCCGACATAGAGTTATACTTCAAGGCTTCCGACATCTTTATAAATCCAATCTTAAGTGGTGGAGGCATCAAAACAAAATTGGTGGAGGCCTTAGGGTTCAACACAACCGTCATCTCTGCCGAAACCGGCGCAATTGGTTGTGATAAACAAGCAAGTGGCAATAAATTGATTGTTGTTAAAGATAATGATTGGGAAACTTTTGCTGCGGAAGTAATTGACAAACTAAAAGCACCTATCCAAACACCAGATACCTTTTATGCGAAGTACTATTGGGGTAATATTACCAAAAAAGCATTGGATGCAATTTCATAGTTATAACTACACAATATTTTGCCAATTAAAATAATATCTAAAACATTAAATCCATTTCGGATGTTTCTCTTTTGATATTTCTATTTGGATTTATTATTACACAAATAATTACACTATTATGAACAAGTTTGAAGTAAAAGCTTTTGGAACACTAGCCGCAGATGCGCCTTTAAATGAAATAAATATCGAGCGTAGAGAAGTACTCGCAAAGGATATTGAAATTGAGATTATGTATTGCGGCGTATGTCATTCCGATTTGCACACTGCCCGAAATGATTGGGGAGGAACGGTTTATCCCGCAATTCCTGGTCATGAAATAATAGGGAAAGTTACTAAAGTTGGAAATGAGGTAACAAAAGTTAAAGTTGGTGACATTGCAGGTGTTGGTTGTTTGGTAGATTCTTGTGGAACGTGTGAAAGTTGCAAACACGACCTCGAACAATATTGTTTGAATGGTTGGACAGGCACTTATAATGGCAAGGACAAGCATTTGGGTACTCAAACTTTTGGTGGTTATTCTCAAAAGATAGTGGTCGATGAACATTTCATATTAAAGGTACCTTCAAACCTCAATTTAGCAGCTGTTGCACCTTTGCTTTGCGCTGGTATTACAACTTGGTCTCCACTGAGGCATTGGGGGGTAGGAAAAGGAAGTAAGGTTGCAGTGGTTGGTTTGGGGGGATTAGGACACATGGCCATTAAGTTGGCAAAGGGTTTAGGTGCAGAGGTTACACTCTTTTCCCGAACACCAAACAAAACGAAGGATGCCTTGGAACTTGGTGCAGATGCAGTTGTTATTTCTACTGATGCAGACCACATGAAGTCGGTTACTGGTAAATTCGATTTAATTATAGATACCGTTCCCTACATTCACGATATCAATCCCTACATTGCCACTTTGGGTGTTAGTGGTACCATTGTTATTGTTGGTTACTTAGGAGGGTTAGAACCATTTCTAAACACCGTACCGTTAATATTAGGCAGAAAATCTGTAGCGGGGTCATTAATTGGGGGTATTGCAGAAACACAGGAAATGCTTGATTTCTGTGGAGAACACAATATTGTATCCGAAATTGAAATCATTAAGATTCAAGACATTAACATAGCATACGAAAGAATGCTTAAAAGCGATGTTCGTTATCGTTTTGTAATAGATATGACTTCTTTAAAATAAAAAATGTTATTAAAGACTATTCAAGCGTATTCACTTTTACACGCTTGAATAGTCTTTTTTGTTTCATTTCAAGCCTTCCGCTTATAAAACCAACCACTTTTATTATCATTTCATACCCCCTTCTTTAACTATTTAATACCATTACAGACTTACAATCATAAGTTTGCATAATCAAACTGCCTTTATGATGATTCAGAATGTACCCCTTAGTGCAGAAGAAATCTATATGCAACGCTGTATTCAACTTGCGTTATTAGGGCAAGATAAAGTTGCTCCTAATCCAATGGTGGGGAGTGTTTTGGTGTATTACAACCGAATTATTGGAGAAGGTTACCACCAACAATATGGGAAGGCGCACGCAGAGGTAAACTGTATGAATAGTGTAAAAGATGCAGACAAGCCCTTTATTAATCAATCTACACTATATGTAAGTCTAGAACCATGCGCTCACTTTGGCAAGACACCGCCTTGTACAGATTTAATAATTAGAAATAAGATTCCTAAAATAATCATTGGATGTCGAGATCCTTTCGAAGCTGTAAATGGAAAGGGAATAGAGAAATTATTAGCAGCAGGTATACAGGTAACAATAGGAATATTGGAAGATTCCTGTAAAGAATTGAATAAGCGATTCTTTACTTTTCATACTAAGAACAGACCTTATATACTATTAAAATGGGCCGAAACGGCAAATCATTTTATAGGCAATAATACACCTGAACGTTTGTTTATTAGTAGTGATACCACAAATAAACTAGTTCATAAGTGGCGTAGTGAAGAAGCTGCTATTTTGGTGGGGACTAATACGGCATTATTGGATAATCCTTCTTTATCCAATCGATTATGGACGGGAAAGCAGCCGATAAGATTGGTGATAGACAAAAAACTTAAGTTACCTAAAACATCTATTCTCTTTGATAAAAAAGTATTAACCATTGTATTTAACTTCCTATTACAAGAAGAAATAGAAAAAAATCTCCTTTACTATAAACTCGATAAGAATAAAGATGTATTACCCCAAATAATGGAAGCTTGTTTTCAATTAAATATTCAAAGTATATTAGTAGAAGGGGGGCGTAAAACGCTGCAATCATTTATAAACACCAACCTATGGGATGAAGCAAGGGTAATTACCAATAGGCAACTTTTGGCTGATGAAGGTGTCTCGTCCCCTATTTTGTTTAATACAAAACACAAAACAACAACTATAATGGCAGGAGAATACATTACTTACAGTTCTTAAAACAAACAACTATATAACCACCAGCGACTTCTCCTTTGTAAAAACACCTTACAATAAGTGTTTCTATTCAAGACAAACTATATCTTAAAACAATACAATATGCTAAAAAATAAGAAATAATAACTATCCTTTTACAACAACCTTATTTTTGCCCATTACAAAACGGTTTCAATGAACATTAAGACACTGCTGGCAATGCCATTTGCTAATAGCATTTACAAAAAAACGCAGAAGGATGCTAGAAATGCCCTATTTACACAAGAGGCTATATTAAAAGATTTGTTGGAAACGGGTAAGAAGACCCTCTTTGGAAGCGAACATCACTTGGGAGAAACGAATAGCTATGAAGAATTTAAACAAGCTGTTCCAATTCGTGATTATGAACAATACAAAGGATATATTGGGCAGATAAAAGACGGAAAAGAGAATGTTTTATGGAAAGGAAAACCCTTATACCTCGCCAAAACAAGTGGGACTACAAGTGGTGTAAAATATATTCCAATCTCAAAGGATTCAATATATAACCACATCAATACTGCACGTAATGCCCTACTTTGCTATTTGGCGGAGACAGGTAATACAAAGTTTGTAAATGGTAAAATGATATTCTTAAGCGGTTCTCCAGAATTGGAACGCATTGCCGGTATTCCTACAGGAAGATTAAGTGGCATTGTAAACCATCACGTTCCAAAATACTTAAGAAGTAATCAATTGCCGAGTTATGAAACCAACTGTATCGACGATTGGGAAACTAAGCTGGATAAAATTGTAGAAGAAACCATCAAACAAGATATGACCCTTATCAGTGGCATACCACCTTGGGTTCAGATGTATTTTGACCGGATAAAAGAACGAAGTGGTAAAAAGGTGGGTGACCTTTTTCCAAACTTCAACCTGTTAGTACAAGGCGGTGTAAACTTCGAGCCCTACAAGGCAAAACTTTTCGAATCTATAGGAAGACCAGTAGATACGATAGAACTGTTTCCTGCAAGTGAAGGATTCTTTGCTTTTCAGGATAGTCAGAAAACAGAAGGCTTATTGTTGAATACCAATAGTGGCATCTACTACGAGTTCGTTCCTGCGGGAGAGATATTCTCCGAGAACCCTACTCGCCTAAGTTTGCAGGATGTTCAATTAGGGGAGAACTATGCGCTCATCATTAATAGTAATGCAGGTTTATGGGGATATAACATTGGCGACACCATTAAGTTTGTGAGCCTTGACCCCTACCGTATTATTGTATCGGGGAGGATTAAACATTTTATCTCTGCTTTTGGTGAACACGTGATTGGTGAAGAAGTTGAATCCGCCTTATTGTCTGTTGCTAATGAAGAAGGTGTAAAGATTACCGAGTTTACGGTGGCACCTTATGTACAGCAAGGTGAAGGCAAAAGCTACCACGAATGGTTTATTGAATTTGAGAATGAACCCAACGACCTACCGCATTTTACCGAAAAAGTAGATGCCAGTCTCCGCAGAAAAAATGTGTATTACGATGATTTAATTGGTGGAAACATCCTTCAGACACTGCGTATCAACAAGATTAAAAAAGATGGTTTCATCGATTATATGAAGAGTATTGGCAAACTAGGCGGACAAAACAAAGTACCTAGATTGAGCAATGATAGAGTTTTAGCAGAGGCGCTTAAACCATTTATAATCCCAAATTAGACTTCTTTAGTTATATTGCACACCTAATGGTAAAACGAATAGCGATATTTGGGTCAACAGGCTCCATCGGCACACAAGCCCTGGAAGTGATTGCATCCCATCCAGATAAATTTTCAGCCGAAATATTAACAGCCCATCACAACCACGACTTGCTGATTGAGCAAGCACTCAAGTTTAACCCAAACTGTGTAGTTATTGGCGATGATAATAAGTATGGCGCGGTAAAAGAAGCCTTAGCAGGCACACACACTAAAGTATTTGCAGGCGCAAAAGCATTAGAGGAAGTAGCAGCTATGGACTGTTACGATATGATGTTGGCTGCAATAGTTGGCTTCGCAGGTTTGAAACCTACCTTAAAGGCAATTGACAATGGCAAACCCATTGCTTTGGCCAACAAAGAAACATTGGTAGTTGCGGGTGAATTGGTAATGCAGCGTGCAGTTGCCAAACGTGTACCGATTATTCCGGTAGACAGTGAACACTCTGCCATCTTTCAATGTCTGATTGGTGAAGGAAAGAATAAAATTGAGAAGGTTATACTCACTGCAAGTGGTGGTCCTTTCTTGGGAAGAAAACCCAACTACTTGGTTAATGTAAAGAAAGAACATGCACTTCAACATCCCAATTGGGAAATGGGTGCCAAGATATCTATTGATTCTGCGACCTTAATGAACAAAGGGCTAGAGATGATTGAGGCTAAATGGTTATTCAACCTTCATCCCGATCAGATTCAGGTAATCATTCATCCACAAAGTATCATACATAGTATGGTGCAGTTTTCGGATGGCAGCATCAAGTCGCAGATGGGCTTGCCCGATATGAAGTTACCTATACAATATGCGCTCGGATTTCCACAACGTTTAGATAGCAATTTCCCTAGGTACGACTTCAAAAAGCCGCATACCCTTACTTTTGAAGAGCCCGACTACAAAACATTCCGCAACTTGGCACTAGCAATTGATGCATTGAATAAAGGTGGAAATTGGCCTTGTATTTTAAATGCAGCAAATGAAGTGGCTGTTTATGCGTTTCTTAGAAACCGTATCGGATTTCTAGATATGACAGCAGTAGTAGAAGAAACTTTAAATAAAATACCCTTTATAGAAAAACCCACACTAGAGGATTACTTTGATACTGACGGCGCAGCCCGTACATTTACCGCCTCAATCATAAGGATGTAACCGTTAAGCAGCTGTAGATAATGAAAGCTACATTAATGCCCACAAGGTTGACTTCGCAGAATTTAGATTAAATTATATGATGTTATTAGCAATTGATTTTAGTAGTGTAGCTGTAAAAACAGGACAGTTCATTCTATCGTTTTCCATCTTGGTCGTCCTGCATGAGCTAGGACATTTTATCCCCGCCAAATTGTTCAAGTGTAGAGTAGAAAAATTCTATTTATTCTTTAACCCTTGGTTTAGCTTGTTTAAAGTACAAAAAGGAGAGACAGAATATGGTATTGGTTGGATTCCTTTTGGTGGTTTCGTAAAGATATCCGGAATGATAGACGAAAGTATGGATAAAGAACAAATGAAACTACCACCAGAAGACTATGAATTTAGAAGCAAACCCGCCTGGCAACGCCTGATTATTATGATAGGAGGAGTATTGGTAAATATCGCATTGGCTATTGTAATATTTATTGGTATTACTGCTTATTGGGGTGAAGAATATTTACCCGCAAAAAACCTTAAATATGGGGTGGCAGCAGATAGCCTCGCCAAAAGCATAGGAATAAAAGATGGAGACAACATTGTGGCCATCGACAATAACCCTGTTGAGAATTTTGGCGCTATCACTTCAGAAATTATTTTGAAAGATGCAAAGACCTTGCAAATACAAAGAGGAGCAGATAATCTTACCATTAACCTCCCTCCTAGCTTATTAAAGGAACTGGTAAAAGAAAATAAGAATGAAGTACCCTTCTTAGATGTTCAATTTCCGGTAGTAGTAGACTCTGTTAAAAAAGATACCCTGATGCAGAAAGGAGTAATTTCTAAGGGAGATACCCTCATTGCACTCAATAACCACAACTTTACTTACTACAATGAATTAATTGCATTGAGAAATCAATACAAAGACTCGATGGTAGACGTAAAATTAAAACACGGAAAAGACACCGTTACGGTTAGGTGTTTTTTAAAGAAAGGGTATATTGGCTTTATTCCTGTTAATGCGGGGAAAATGTTTGGTACAGTAGTAAAAAAGTATACGTTTATTCAAGCGGTTCCCGAAGGCATAGTACGTTGCAAGGAAACTTTAAGTAAATACATAACCGGTTTAAAACAAATATTTACGGGTAAAGTAAGTGCCAACGATAGTTTGGGTAGCGTTATTAGTATTGGTAACACCTTTCCAAGTATTTGGGATTGGGAAAGATTCTGGACTTTAACAGGTATCTTCTCTATCATTCTTGCTTTTATGAACATTTTACCTATTCCTGCATTGGATGGTGGACATGCTCTTTTTACCTTGGTCGAAATGATAACAGGTCGCAAACCTAGCGACAAGTTTATGGAATATGCACAGATTGTAGGTATGGCTTTGCTAATGAGCATGATGGTCTATGCACTCGGATTAGATTTCTGGAGACTATTTAAATAAATAATACCTAACTACAAGCATGTATTTAACAGGAAGGCTATCACACTTATTTGTGATAGCCTTTTTTCTTTGTTTCCTCTAAGTATCTGTATTAATATGACAATAAAATTAAACACTCTACAAAAATAATTTTCAAAAAGTAGTTTACAATAGACCTACTATATAACTTATTCTGCCCCCTTTAGTTTAGCTAGTTGTTTTTCGAGTCTTTTTATTTTATCCTCTTTATATTCATACCTATACTTATTAATATCTACAGGTGGAAACTCCTGTTTGACTATTACCATTTTAGCATAAATAATAGGCAGTTTTCGTGCAGTTATATTAATGGCATATTTATTACCTCCTTTTGATTTCATTCTTCTAAAACAATACCCCCTCATTACTTCTTTGAACACTATTTACTTCGGCACGAATAGCTTGGGTAACATTTATTTTGAGCGAGAAGGATTTGCTCGGCTTCGGTTAGACGTTTAAAATAACTAACCTCTACTTTTAAAGTTACTAACAGGGTTTGGCTGCCTGAATCATAAGCAAAGAGATAGGCCCGGTTGGCGATGGATACCACCTTTAAATCTAAAAAACTCTTTGTTTTTTGCAATAGTGACTGGATTAGACGTATTGTTTGTTGAGACTGGCATAAGCAGTTTGAGTGCTGTGAATGCGTATTTGAACTGGGTGATGGACAGTAAGAGACGATTGAGACCTACGAAAAGCAGGTTGTAAAATATGAGGAAAGCAATGATTCTGTTGTACGATGCGAACTTTGCTACTTGAGACTTTATCATTTTTTTTAATTTAGATGTAAAAAATTATTTAACCGTAAACAT
>CAISCV010000240.1 GCA_903883945.1 uncultured Chitinophagaceae bacterium
AGAGGTTGATGAGCATTTTGTAAAGATTCTAGTTGACAAAAAACATGAAACACAACCAATAAAAATTCAAGAGCATTGTATAAAAATAAAGACTGACTGGTTAGGAAATATAAAGCTCATCAAATGATAAAAAGAACCATCTGCATAGAAAACGCTTCACCAAGGAAGGATTCGCTTAAAGCGAAACCTTCCTTAAATAGAACATATACATAAAGAAAATGAAAAGTAAACAGCAAGAGCAAAGCAACAATAATAACCTTGTTTCTGAACCATCACTGGTATATGGGAAAAGAAGCATCATCACTTTCACGTCTTTTGAAGAAATGAATGAGTCTGAAGCTAAAGCAATGGCAAACATTTCGCCCATCGTTCATTTGCAAAATGCAACAATGCTTATCAGAAAAGTTTATGCTGAACAACTGAAACAACCCATGAATAAAACATTAAAGCTATCGTAAATGATAAAACGTACAATCTGCATAGAAAACCCATGCCACCTTAAATGCCGCTATGCACAATTGTGGTGGTGGTGTGTAGAGACGGATGATAATCCGTCTGATTGGAGAATCGAAATACACCATGGATAAAGGTTTGGTTTTGCATTTCATTTTTATAACAAGACGGATTATCATCCGTCTCTACGGCGAAGATTATGACACTATACAATAATAAATACAGGATAGAACCCGCACGGTTGGCAGGACACGATTATGGTAGTAATGGTGCCTACCACATTACCATCTGCACTAAAAACAGGTTGCACCATTTCGGCGAAATCGTAGAGACGGATGATAATCCGTCTTTGAGGCAGAATGCCTCAACTTCTCTGAAACCTTCGGTTCCAGGGAATGATAAGACGGAATATCATCCGTCTCTACAATCCACACAAATCGGTCAGGTTGCTTTGGAAAATTGGCTCGCCATTCCTCACCACTTTCCATTTATATCCCTTGACTCTTTCATACTGATGCCCAACCATATCCACGGGATTCTATTCATCAACAAACAGGAAAACGAAGATTGGAAACAGAATAACTTTGGTAGTCAGTCTCGCAATATACCCTCAATCATTAGGGCATTCAAGGGTTCGGTAAAAAGATATGCCAACGCTGAGAACATTCCTTTTGAATGGCAAGAAAAGTATTATGACCGAATTATAAGAGATAACAAGGAACTGGAGAATACCAGACTATACATTTTTAATAACCCACAGAATTGGCTTAACGATGAATACAGGAACTGACACCTTACCGCATTTAATTAACATTAAATAAGACGGATTATCATCCGTCTCTACACATGATAAAACGTACCATCTGCATAGAAAATCCCTGCCACCTAAAATGTCGCGATGCACAATTGGTGGTTAGTTACGACCGTGTAAAAGGATATGAGGGTATGCCCGAAAAGAGCGTGCCGATAGAAGATATTGGGATGCTGATATTGGAACACCACCAGATAACTATGTCCCATTACCTGATAGATAAACTTTTAGCTAACAATGCGGCAGTAATAACCTGTACGGATAACAAACTACCTAGTGGAATGATGCTTCCGTTAGAAGGTAACACCCTTCAAAGTGAACGCTTTAGGGCACAGATAGAAGCGACAGAACCATTAAAGAAACAGTTGTGGCAGCAGACAGTAAAGGCAAAAATTAGCAATCAGGCGGCAGTGCTAAAACAATGGGGGATAAATAATAACTATATGGTAAATGCTGCACAGTCCGTAAAAAGCGGCGATGCTGATAACAACGAAGCCAAAGCAGCAGCCTACTATTGGGGCAACCTCTTTCCCCCTGCTTGGCTATTTTTCAGAAAGCGTGATGGCCCGCCGCCTAACAATCTACTCAATTATGGCTATGCCATACTGCGGGCAACGGTAGCAAGAAGTTTGGTAGGCAGTGGTTTGTTGCCAACAATGGGCATCTTCCACCGAAACAGATACAATGCCTACTGCCTAGCCGACGACATCATGGAACCCTACCGCCCATTTGTAGATAGAATTGTGCGAGGTATTATTGATGAGACTTCTGCGGTAGATGCGTTGACACAAGAGTTTAAAGTGCGGCTATTAAAGATACCAACCATTGATGTGGTAATGGAAGATGGCAAAAGCCCTTTGATGATTGCCACACAACGCACGGCAGCATCATTAGCAAAGTGTTATCTGGGTGAAAGCAGGAAGATACTTTTTCCAACCATGTAGAGACGGCTGATAATCCGTCTAATTAATACGAATTATCGTATTGATAAATTGAAATGGCTATCCGCTATTTGGTAATAAGGGTGTTTCAAACCTGTAAACGTCATTTCGACGATAGGAGAAATCTCATGGAATAATATCGGAGGCTTTATGTTATGATTTTGCTTACTTTTTCGGTTAGATTTCTCCTATCGTCGAAATGACGAGAATATTATGGAGAAGAGATAAGCGAATTACCAAATAGCAGATAGTCAATTAAATTGATTTATAAGATAACTTTTATACAATGTGAAACAGGATCGTCTAAATGCCTATCGAATTATGTGGGTACTTGTATTTTTCGATCTCCCAACGGAGACAAAGAAGGATAGAAAAATATACAGCAAGTTCAGGAAGGACTTGTTGCAGGACGGTTTTGCCATGTTTCAATTCAGCATCTACCTTCGGCATTGTGCTAGTATGGAAAATGCGGAAGTACATAAGAAGCGAGTGAAGAAAATACTGCCAGAGAAAGGACATATAGGCATAATGACGATTACAGACAAACAATTTGGGATGATGGAGATTTATCAGGGTACAAAACCAAGTGAGATTGGTAATATACCACAACAATTGGAGCTTTTTTAACCTTCCCTCCTCTCCCACTTCAATAATTAGGATACATAAAAAAGCCTTTGTTGCACTATACAACAAAGGCTTTTAATCATTTTTTTCAATCTAATCTTCGATACAATCCTTATCTATCAAGGCTTTCAGGCTAAGGTGTTGGTATCAAAGATAGAAAGAACTGAAATTGAAAGCAAATCACAACATA
>CAISCV010000241.1 GCA_903883945.1 uncultured Chitinophagaceae bacterium
AAGGCAGTCTCAAACTGTTCAATAACCACAGCATTACCTGCATTTGCAGTAGCATATGCAAAAGTAACAGGCCGATAATTTCCTCCTTTTCCAATAGGTAACGTTACTGGCGTTGTCGTAGTTACTGTTGCCCCCAAGGGACCACTCACATAACTATAAGTAGACCCACCAGAAAAAGCAACTGCTGTAAGTATATCAGAATTGGTTGTCGTTACTATCAATCCACTCGTAAGCGTAAGTACTCCATAAACAACAACAGCGGATGCACTAGATTTCCAAGTAACACTATTTGTTGATATAGGCAAAGCCATTACTAAGTTCCCCATATAGCCAGCAATTCCATTATTTACAATAACACCAGAACCAGGAAACTTAGTAGTATTATTAGTAACCTCCAGAGAAATAGTGCTATTGGTTGCAAAAGGATATAATGCATAAGCATTTAGCGTACTACCACTGCTAGCACTGTAAGTACCAGTAAACCGAACAAGAGAGGATGCATCTAATTTTAAAGTAGGATAATAAACTGGGCTCACACCTACATTACTCATTGAAAAATTAGGGATGATTACTGGACTCCCCTTAACCTCTAAAGTTCCAGCAAGTATACTTGTTGAACCACCAATAGTTGCAGCATTACCCAATATTACCGAACAACTTTGGTTTACCGTTAAGTTATTTAAGGTATTACTTCCACTAGTAAAGTAGATAGTGCCTACAACACCTGCTATAATAATATTAGAGAAGGATGATACTGTAACAGAGTTGGTAGTAGAACAACTAATTGAACTATTCAAAGTAATTGTATTGCTACCTATCGAAAGTTTGCCAGCCGTTAAAGTTAAATTTCCACTCACTGTAGGGCTACTATTTAAATTGTATGTTTGGCTGGCAGAGTTTAAGGTCAATGTATTAATAGCAGTGAAATTAGGAAGTGTAAACGGACCAGATCCCGTGCAGTTCAACACCAGATTCGATGAAGTAGTAGTAGTTAAGTTATTAACAGTTCCTGCAATGTATGGTCCAGACAAGGTTAATGTATTACTACCTACAGCAAAAGTGCCAGCCGTTAAAGTCAATGTTCCACTTACGGTAGGGCTGCTTCCTAAGTTGTATGTTTGACCACTTGTATTGATAGTCAAATTATTAATTGCTGTAAAGTTTGGAAGCGTAAATGGTCCAGTTCCAGTACAATTAAATACAAGGCTAGAGGTAGAAGAAGAGGTTAAGTTATTGACTGTACCAGAAATATATGCGCCTGACAAGCTCAAAGTATTACTACCTACAGCAAAAGTGCCAGCCGTTAAAGTCAATGTTCCACTTACGGTAGGGCTGCTTCCTAAGTTATATGTTTGACCACTTGTATTGATAGTCAAATTATTAATTGCTGTAAAATTTGGAAGCGTAAATGGCCCAGCTCCTGTACAATTAAATATGAGGTTAGAAGAAGATGTAGTGGTTAAGTTATTGACAGTGCCTGATAGGTAAGCTCCAGATAAGGTCAAAGTATTACTTCCAACTGCACAAGTTCCAGTTGTTAGTGTCAAAGTACCTGCCACCGTAAATGATTGGTTTAATATTACTCCATTGCTATTATTTATCGTAAGATTATTCATGGTATTGGCTGTGCCATTATTAATTACGCTACTTCCACCAGGGAATGATTGTGAAGCTCCACCCTGTAAAGTAATGGTACCAGCATTGCTAATAGTACCTATCCCCGGCGTATATGTACCAGTAATAATCAAAGTAACACCTGCATCAACAATAAGATTTCCGCCGGCACTCAAGTCTAAACTAGCTATTGTTTCATTTGCACTAATCCTCAAAGTCCCAGTTGAAGCTACCGAAAAATTATTGGTACTTGGCAAGGCATTCGCAATGGACAACTGCAAAGTTGCATTGCCATTTACATTGGTAGTACCTGTGTAGGCCTTTGTATTGGTACTATACTTTATGGTCGCTGTGCTAGAAGTGCCAGAAATTCTTCCTACATTTACTGTTCCTGAGCCTGTTATATTGCCTTGTAAATCCAAAGTACCGCCACCTGAATTTTCAAATGTAGTTCCAGCACTATTCAATGCGATTGTACCTGTATAAGTATTGGAACCGGTTGTTCCAAAGCTTCCCATATAGGTAGATGAGGAACTTGTGGGCACTGTAATTGCATTAGAAACACTTGTTCCCCCACTTGCATTGTTGATATATAATTTACAATCATTCGCATCTCCGTTACCTAGTGTGATTCCTGATTCTGCATTTAATTTTGCGCCAGAATTAATCCAAAACTCGCCTCTATTAATGTACACCCCCCCCGAAAAAGAAGCAGGGCTACTGTAAGTAGTTAAATCAGAATTTAGCTTCACAATACCATAATTGGCATTCTTTAAAGTGAGTGTAACACTACTGTTACCCTCCATATTATTTGAGATTGTTACACTATTACTGTTACTGCCGTAACAAAGGATAGGTGCATTGCTGCTATTGTAAATGGGTTGAAGAAATACAAGGCTTCCCCCAACAGCATCTAACTCTGCACCTATCCCTTTCATGGATAAAGGAATATTTATTGTTTGTGTACCCGAACCGTCATTTTCTACTTTGTAGTAAACATTTAGCCCATTACCATTACCATTCAAAGGCATAGAAGTGGTAAAAGTAGACTCATACCACAAAGCACGGATATCATTCCAACCCAAGTCGTAATACATACTTGTTTCTGAGTTGTTATTATAGATTATACGTATATCATTGTTACTCCCGTATGTTGGTACCGTGTTATAATACCAGTTGTTACTATAACTCCAGTTGCCAACACCATTTTGACCATTCCAATTGTACGTAGCTGATTGGGCATTCAATAGAAATACTGTAAAAAGCAATAAGGAGAGTACTAGTAATTTCTTTTTCATATCAAGCATTTTATTGTTAAAAAATTGGGGTAAAGTATACAAATCAACAGAGACAGGGGCAACCTGTTCATCTATTATACTGACAAAGCAATTCTTTCTCATATGTTTTATTATAACAAAAGGTTCTCAGTAATACAGGAAAACAATATAATTAAAAGCAATCTTTTGTGTATTTAATACACATTGTAAATCAAAAATAGATATTTTATTTCATTTCCTAAAAGAATTCTCTAATTAATAAAACTATTTTGTTGAACTATTTTTAAATTGCCCTACAAATAGTAAAAATATTTACTGTTCTCTCAGCGCTTCCTCCTACTAAAAGTGGGAGTATATATTTAAATAACAGAAACACTGTTACCAATATATCTCCCACTTTCTACTTAAACCCAAAGCTTAGCTTGGCTTAGTATTTATTACTGTTTCTCCACATTTATTTCTTTAATAATCTGGCTGTCTTTGTCTAAAACAACTAGATGGTAATATCCTTTTGCTAAGTTAATGGCAGGCAACTGTGTAACAGATACCCCCTTCTCTATAATTGCTGCTTTTACTGCTATTTCTCTGCCTAAACCATCAAAAAGCTTTAGGTATACTTTGCCTAAATCCTGAATAGCACTAAACTGAAGGTTTATTGTATTCCTAACAGGATTGGGGAATAGGTTAATAGATAATTTCTCAGTTCCCTTTACTGAAATAATGTTAGAATAAGCCTTACTTCCATCCAAATTGACAACTATTAACCTGTAATAACTCGTTTGGGCATAAGGTGTATTGTCTTTTACTGTATAAGCATTAAACCCTTTACCTGTATAATTTTCATACGCATTAAAATGAAGCCCATCAGCACTCTTTTCAAGGGTAATCTTGGCTATATTGGCATCTTCGGCAATAGCCCATTTAATACTATTGTATCCAGCGGAAGAAGTACCAGTAAAACTTTGGAACTTAATGGGTAATGCCTCTCCTCCAAAAGTGAGGCGGAAGTTTGCCTTAGTATTGTCAATTCCTTCTACAAACAATAAATAGGTGGTATAAGGGGCTAGTCCACTAATACTTGTTAATGAACTGTCGCCATTAAAAGAGCGGCAAGCAACAGGGGGAGGAAAACTACCTGCAGGAGGTGCACTGTTAACTTGATAGAGGGCTAATTGAATGCCCGAAGCGTTACAAACAGCCAATTCTGTTGGAGAAGTTGAATAACCACTTACCATCAAATCTAAATTACCGCCAAAAACATTGGTTTTAAAAGCATAATATGCATTGTTGGTAATAGCCATAATATTACCTGAACAATTCACGTCTGAGGCTTGAGGGTCTGTATAAACATTAGAAGTTGCATTAACCAAATCGAAGTTAACTACAGTGCCTTGCGGTAAACTAGTGGTTGGGAAAATTGCAGGTATTTCATCGTTGCTTACTGTAATGATACTATCATAAGAAGGAGTCATTTCTGCTGCGGGTGAACCAAAACAGGTACCCCCATATACATTCCCTTTGGGTTTTACCATGTACTTGGCTCCAGCAATGGCATCATAATCCAACGATGTCCTCCTTACCCCATCAGAAATACCTGCACTCATTACAGCGCCTGGGTTAATATAGGGCAACTTTGTACCTTGCTGCCTAGAGTTTACGTGTGCTAAGCCAATAGTGTGACCAATTTCATGAAATATGGTGCTTTCTATATCATATACCGAATCGGGACTAACGATTGGAGGACATGGACCAAACGAAAAATTGGTTGTGCCTAATGAATATTTACTTCTGATTACCATATCAAATCCAACCTTTTTATAGGCATTTGCAGAGACAGGTGTACAAATAGTCGAATAATAATAGGTTACGCCAAGGCTACCAGCAGGTAGCGGACTGAGGCCTGTGTTGGCATTATCGAACATGACCATATTTATGTTGTCACCAGCAACTGTTTGCAATGCAGATCCTACGGGTGAAACAGTTGCATTGAATCCGGTAGCACTTTTCCAAGTAGTAAGCGAACGGTTGAAAATACCTCGAGCGGCACTATCAAAGTTCATTCCACCTCCATTGCTAGCATTGCTCAAGATAAACGTATATCCACCATTGTCATCCGCATTCATCAAGTTTAGCTGTTTGGTTACGACCGTTGCCCCTGTACCTGTTCCAGAACGGTAGGTAGAAGTTTGCACACTGTAAGGTATATTTAAAAGTTTACTGGTAGAATCAAAAACACCAGCTGAATTCTCAACCCATATCTTCCCTGTGCCTGCATCCGAAGGTACTTTAGCAACAATTTGGGTATCAGACCATGAAACAAGTAAAGGATCTGAGCTATTAACGTAATATCTGGCCCCTGGATAATAAGTAGCTGAAAACCAAAGAGAAGCCAAGCCTGTATTTGTACCAAAACCACTACCTTTTACAGTTAGGGTGTTACGAGCAGGATCCAAGGTTGCACCTGCTATGGTAGTATCGGGTGAAAAGGAAGCAATCTTTGGTCCAGAGCCAGTACCAAACAATGTGCCCCCACTATTTTTTGTACTTTTTCTTTCGGCTGTAAATGAGGCATCTAACAACTTATAGTCATTTCCTACCAAATCTTTTATTTTTTGATACAATCCCCGGGTAATACTACTGAAGCTATTAAAAGGTGTTGCAGCAGTATAGTTTCCAATGTCATATTTAAAAAAACCTTGTCTGTCTGCATATACATCTAGTAGAACGTTTCCAGTAACCGGCGATTTTAGCTTGATTGAGTTGGGCGTACAACAAAAAACACCCACTTCATTTGTCTTCAAAGTAAGTAACTCGGAAGCAGCCACAGTATACCCATCTACTTCTCCTCCTTGTGTTACAATTTCTACATTACTACCAACCATCACTCCCTTAAATACTTTGTATACATGTATGGTATTACTGGTATATATAAAAGTGTGTTGTGAATTCCAAAAGGATTGCTGACCAGTTACAACACCTTCTATCACTAAAGAGGAAGAGGCAATTTTCTCCTTATCACTTACCTTGTAAAGGGATTGCCCAATTGAATGATTTGGGTTTAATAAAAACCCACAACCGATAAATAGAAATAAACAGATTAAATTTTTCATAACACAATAATAAGATTGTAACATTTTAATATTAGTGGTAAAAATATATTTTTTGTTCTAAGCAATGGCTATTTTGTTATGAAAATACAAAAAAAACTTTGGATGACGATTTTTCAGGCACTATTTAAATACTTTCTAATTAATATTTCCTGTCATTTAAAGTTTCTTGTTAAATGAAGTCTATGAATCTTTTTTATAGAAGCATTCACTCCTTTTGAAGTCTTTGAAATTAAAACCAAAATTATATCTAATTTATAGGGAATATCTTTTGCTTAACAGGTATGTATTTAAGGGCATAAAAAAAGCACTGAAATAAATCCAATGCTTTTCTTGTAGCGAGGAGCAGACTTGAACTGCCGACCTTCGGGTTATGAATCCGATGCTCTAACCAGCTGAGCTACCTCGCCTTGCTGCTTTAAAGGGGTGCAAATATAGGAGGATTGATATAAAGATATTGAATGAATACCAAATTTGAGGCAATTAATTGTGACTTCCCTCCTATCTTACCTATTCTTTAGTTGAGAATGTACAAATAAACTAGTAATACTTTTGTTTTCATAAGCATTCCTGATAGCTATTGCAAACAAATCTGCAACCGATAGTACTTTTATCTTATTGCTCTGAAAACGTAGCGGTATCGTATCACAAACTACCAATTCTTCTAGTTCACTGGTTTCTATGTTCTCTTGTGCTTTTCCGCTTAATATAGGATGCGTACATAAAGCCCTCACACTTACTGCCCCTTTTTGTTTTAGCAAACCTGCAGCCTTGGCAAGTGTACCACCCGTATCGCATATATCATCAATCAATACAATGTCCTTACCTACCACATCGCCAATAACGACCATACTTGCAATCTCGTTTGCACGCTTGCGATGTTTATCGCATATAACCATTTCTGTATTGAAGTAGCTAGCAATCTCTCTAACCCTGTTTGTGCTGCCTACGTCTGGCGCAGCAAAACAAAGATTATTTAACTTCATCTGTTCTATGTAGGGAATAAAGATGGCAGAACTGTCCAGATGATCCACTGGCACATCGAAAAATGCCTGTATTTGTGGTGCATGCAAATCCATAGTGATTACCCTGTTCGCTCCTGCAGATTCCAACAAAGTAGCAATCAGCTTAGAACCTATTGCAACCCTAGGCTTATCCTTTCTATCCTGGCGTGCATAGCCATAATATGGCAATACTGCAACAATTTTATAGGCACTTGCTCTTTTGGCTGCATCAATCATCAACAACAACTCCATGATATTGTCGGTAGGACCGCAAGTACTTTGTATTAGAAAAACATAGTCGCCTCTAATACTTTCTAAAAAGATAGGTTGCAATTCGCCATCACTAAATTTCTGGATGTTTATCTTACCTAATGGGGCGCCGAAACGTTGGGCAATCTTTGCAGCTAAATGTTGGGATCCTGTACCTGAAAAAATTTTAACGGAAGGGTTCATATCTCTGAATGAGCTACAAAGATAATTTACAACACTTTCATATATTAATTTATTTGTGTTTTTCGCAAAAAAAGAACCACTATTGTACAACTTATCAACAATTATAAAACAATGTCTACCATTAAAGATTGGGCTGAGGACGACCGTCCTAGAGAGAAATTAATTGCTAAGGGTGCCAATTCATTAAGCAATTCGGAGCTGTTGGCCATACTTATTAACAATGGAACTGTAGACAGAAGTGCTGTTGTATTGGCAAAAGACCTATTAGCGTGTTGTAACAATGATTTAAAACAAGTAGCTTCCCTTTCATACAAGGATATCGTGAAGCTTAAAGTAAAGGGTTTGGGAGAAGCAAAAGCAATCACCATTGTTGCTGCAATGGAGCTTGGGTTGAGAAGGAATGCATCTGAACACAAAAAGGAAACCATTACTAAGAGTAAGGACATTGCGTTATTCCTGCAGGCACAGCTAGCCTATAAAAGCCATGAACTCTTTATTGCCATCTATCTGAATAATGCACAGAAGATCCTACACCACGAAATTATCAGTGAGGGCGGCCTAACTGGTACCGTTGCCGACCCAAGAATCATTATCAAGAAAGCTTTGGCCTACAATGCAGTATCTATCATACTTTGCCACAATCATCCTAGTGGCAGTTTGAAACCTAGTAAAGCAGATGAAACGCTTACTAATAAGATAAGGGACGCTGCTATACTCTTCGACATCAAAGTATTAGACCATATCATTGTGAGCAGTGAAGGTTATTTTAGTTTTGCAGATGAAGGGATGATCTAATTGATAATGAATAATTGACAATTCAGAATATCTGATTACAATTATCAATTATCCATTATTAATTATCTATTATTTTAGGCTTGTGCAGTTGGCCCCCCAAAGTTGAAAGGCACTTCTACTTGTTCCATATCCTGTATCATACCGTTTGTAGCTTCGAAGCGTTCTATGTTTTCTTTGATAGCCTTCATGAAACGTTTGGCGTGCATGGGGGTAAAGATAATCCTGCTCTTCACCCTGTTTTTAGGAGCACTAGGCATTACACTTACGAAGTCTATAATAAACTCTGAGGCACTGTGTGTGATGATTGCAAGGTTGGCATAAGTGCCTTCTGCCATTTCTTCAGTAATTTCTATGTTTAGCTGATTGGGTTGTTGTTGATCTGCCATTCTAATTCTATTTATAAATATTAATTAATGCAGCAAAGTAAAGTGTTTAGGTACTGATAAACTACTTTTCACTAAAGATTTAATTAAGATGCGCTATTCCTTCACAAACTTCACCACCTGTTGTTGCCCTGTTGTTGTTTTAAGACGCAAAAGATAGTTACCAACTGCCATGCCTTCCACCGACAAAGTAGGATTTGTTGCATCTTGTAGAGTAGTGGTAATAATTACTTTTCCCAAGTTGTCTATCACTTGCACCAAGGCAATATGGCTCCCCTTAAGCGTCAAAACATCTCTCACTGGGTTTGGAACTACGGTAAAAGTCGTAAGTCGTGAGTTGTAAGGCGTAAGCAAAGCGACATTGCTGTAACTAAGGCTTCCCTCCTTATCTATTGCTTGTATACGATAGTAGTTGATGTTGCCAGTCGGCAATTTATCAATCAGGCTATAACTATTATTCCCATTACCCAATGCTTCTTTAGTATTAATATCTGTGAAGTTTACACCATCTGTGCTGTGTTGGATGATGAATGAGCTTGTCTTTAATTCATTTATAGTTTGCCATTGCAGTAATACTTGCCCATTGGTTGTTTTTGATTGAAGGGAAATGGACTTGACAGGTACAACTACATCAACCTTGACTGTATAGCTGAACAATGTCAATCCGGGCACGAGAGAATCTGTTACATGAACATAATAATTGCCTGAAACTGAGGCATCGTAAATGGAATACTCATTAATAGAAGCAATCAATCCACTATCATTATACCAATTAAAGGTGTTGTTGACAGGGTTTCCTCCTACTTCAACCGAAAGACCAACAGGGCCACCTTCAGGAATCATTGCTTTAGTGATAGGTATGGGTGCCTGAGGTGCATAAACTGCAAAAGGAAACTTAGTAGCAATCAGTTCCATCCCATCAAAGGTGAAGTTGTTGTTAAAAAGAAACAAATCTGCAAGCTTAGTCAGGTTGCCCATCGAAGCAGGGATGGCACCACTCAACTGGTTGTTTTGCAAAACAAGATTGCCTAACTTACTTAGATTACCTATTGAAACAGGGATGCTGCCACTCAAGCTATTATACTCCAACCACAACGATAAAAGATTTGTCAGGTTGCCAATGCTATCGGGGATGCTACCAGTTAGTTGATTGCCACTTAAATCTAATTCCTGTAAGCTAGTCAAATTACAAATAGTAGCAGGGATGTTACCAGTAAAATTATTAGACCCGATATCAAAGTTGGTCAGCTTGGTAAGGTTGCCTATTGAGGAAGGTATTGTATTGCCAATTGAGTTGATATGCAGGCTGATGGCAGTTAAATGTGTAAAGTTTCCTATCGAATTGGGCAGAGAACCCGTTAGGTTATTACTAAATAATGCAATATTACTCACCCTACCGCTACTGTCTAAAGTAATACCATTCCAGGTACTTACAGGTTTGAAAGTCAACCAGTTGGTATTGTTTTTCCAGTTTGCACCTCCTGTGCTATCATATAAGTCAACCAAGGCTAGGCTGTCTTGTTTGTTTACTTGTGCTTTAAGTTTGGAGGAGATGGTGGTTAAGAGGATTACGGCAATCATTAGTTTGGAAATTCGTTTCATGAGTGTTTTTAGTTATACTATTTAGTTATTTAATAAGTAATAAAAGTACTTGGATTATTTGAAACACTAAAATATATTCTTAAGTATACGCTCTCATACAAACACAAAAACGCCAATTATAATTAAATAGGGTATAATATCGAATCGATCGGGGCATCTTGTAGGTAATGAAGGGGTGTTCATTAATCACATATAGTACTAGATTGGGTATTTGAGGGCATAGTCTTCAGAGTAGTTAGTGGGATTAATGAGGAAAGAAATGGCACCAACAAGACGAGCAATGGGATCAATAATGGGAAACGCTTTACTGTTATAGTCCTTTTTCAACCACTGTATTTTAAAGAAGGATACTGTCCCCAAAATCGCTGATTCGAATTGAAATTGGTAGAAGAAATTTGGTAGAATTAATAACGTTCAATTCTTATGTATGAGCGGTTGAGGAAGCCGTATATCAAAATTCAATAAATAAATAGGGATTCTATCAAAACAACAATGGCTTTAATATTTTTTAGGTTTTATTTTAAAGAATAGATGGGAACTGAATGCAAGTGCTTGCTAAAAGTATTAATCTAACTCTTGTAACCATACATTTTCTCCACATCTTTTACGATGCTTTCCATGAGCTTATCGTCGTTAATGGGATCGTAGGATTGCTTGAGGCTACTTCCAAAAATATAAGCAACCGATTGCCAGAATCCTGCATTGAAGCCCCCCTTATACTCTTTAATTATTTCATAACAGTTATCCCCTGTTTGCCTGCGGATAAGCTTCATCAGTACTTTTCCCTGATAGATGGACAAGTTGGTAATTTTATCGGCAAATTGCTGCCGAAGTTCTTTTTCTTTGGAATGTATAATGGCTTTCCGTTGTCCCTCATCGGTCACATGTACCAGACGCACATTGATGTCATTGATTGTTCTGCTTGCTGCAACTGCGTAAGGATAAGTAACATATACAGCATTGCGAAGTCTTGTCCATTCCACCCAATACTTTTTCCACTTTGGATTTACCTTAGTAAATACCGAAACAGAAGCCAGATAACCACTTGGAATTGTATCTCCCTCTGCCGTTACGTATCCATAGACCTTAATGGTATCATTTACACCAAGTTTTTGTGCTTGTGTTGTTTGTATCCCTACAAACAATAAAATGAATAATAGTAAGGTGAACTTCATGGCGCTTTTCAGTTTGATATCTGAATAATTATTAATGCAAGAACCTACAAATAAGTAACCTTTATTAAAGAAAATATTTTGTTAGAACTCACTATTCACCAAAGACAACTTCTTTTCTTCTTCCCATAGCTTTTTACCAAAACCTTCATGCACGTGCTTTTCGCTATGATAAGAGGAACGTACCAATGGACCACTCTCTACAAAGTCGAAGCCAAGCTTGTACCCTATTTCTCTCAACTCGGCAAACTCATCTGGATGCACATACCTCAGTACAGGTAAGTGCTTTTTGGTTGGTTGTAAGTATTGTCCAAGCGTTAATACATCCAGGTTCACTTCGCGCAAGTGGTGCATGGTTTCAATTATCTCTTCCTTTGTTTCACCAATACCAAGCATCAAACCAGACTTAGTACGCATTCCCCCTGCTTTAAGCATACGCAATACATCCAGGCTTCTACGATACTTTGCTTGTATCCTTACTTTACGGGTATTTTGTTCCACTGTTTCCATATTGTGGCTTACCACTTCTGGTGCTGCATCTATAATGCGTTGTATCTGATCTGCGAAACCCCTGAAATCTGGAATCAACGTTTCTAGTGTTGTTGTAGGATTAAGCGTTTTAATAGCTTTGATGGTATTATACCATATAATAGATCCCCCATCTTTTAGTTCATCCCTATCCACACTGGTTACCACTGCATGTTTAACTTTCATTAGATTGATTGCTTCTGCTACCCGTTGAGGCTCATCCCAATCAACTGCATCTGGTCTTCCTGTTGCCACTGCACAAAAGGCACAACTACGGGTACATACATTACCCAATATCATAAAGGTGGCAGTACCTTCACCCCAGCATTCGCCCATATTGGGACAGTTACCACTTTCACAAATAGTGTGTAGCTTATGATTGTCTACCAATCCCCTCACGTGCTTATAGCTCTCTCCTATGGGCAATTTTACTCTCAACCAATTAGGTTTTTTAATTACAGCATCTGCATTGGGAACAGAGATAACGGGCAATTCTTGCATTTGTATCAATTTGTATATTAAAGTTATAAGCAGTATTTTTCTCGTGCAAACCTACCATTCTACATCCAATTTGTACTAGCGTAGAACGTAAAAAAATAATAACGAATAAGTTTTGTACTTATTTTCTTCCACCAAAAACTATTGCTATATAGGTATTTAAAAAGAAGTTATGATTGGGATTTTGTGCCATGATGGTTACCTTCTGAGTGTAATAGTCTGCATTAAAGCCTACTTCAAGAGCAGAAAGTGTTTCTCTGAGTCGGCCATAATCAAAGCGAAGCGATCCCCTTAGATGCAAACCAGGCACAACTGTAATTTTGTCGAATCCTTTTGCAAACCCCGAAGCGCCCACTATTAATGTAGGATCCAGAAACTCACTAGGATTATCATTATATTTAATATCAGAGACATCTGTTTGAGACAGGGAATCTAACACTTGTACATAATAAGGCTTTACCAAACCTAAAGAAAGCCCTCCACCGTAAGTAGCAGAAACAGCTACTCCATTGGTAGTTCCTTTGCCACCAATAAGAATTTGTCTTCCAAAACCTAATTTAGCCTGATAGAAATTGTTTTCTTTACCATACACAAAATTGTTACCAACAGAAACAATACTATAGCCAGGGTAATTTGTAACGGTTGGTGCAGGTGTTACTTTCTGTTGATTATGCTGCTTCTTCTCCCCTATTTCAAACCACCACAAATTGGTTCGTTTAATGGTCTTGTATTTACCGCGCTCGTAATAAAAGCCATATCCATCTGTATTTAGCTTTATACCAAATGCCCATTGCTTATTATAAACCAATGCGCCATCATCCTCTTGTTCTATTAATTTGTTGATATGGTCTTTTCTTGCTTGAATCCGTTGTCTTCGTGGTGATATGGTAGTCTTTTTTACAATAGAATCCGACGACGAACTATTTTGTGCGAACATCAACAAGGGAGTTAAAACCAAAATTGATGCTATAATATGTTTCACTACCATATATTTGTTTGTAAATTCATGTAAAAGTAATACAATGACATCAACTGTAATTTATAAAGGAGCGTTAAGAACTGAAATGAAGCATCTACTAAGCGGTTCGATCATAGAAAATGATGCCCCAACAGATAACCATGGCAAAGGAGAAAGGTTTAGTCCTACCGATATGGTTGCGACTGCATTAGGAAGCTGTTTACTAACCACCATGGGCATTAAAGCCGATAGCATTGGAATAGACCTTACAGGTACAACTGTTGAAATTACTAAAATAATGAAAGCAGAACCAAGAAGAATAGGTGGAATTAAAGCCCATGTAACCTTTGTACAAGGTCTTAACCTAGATGAAAAACAAAAAGAACTATTAGAGCGCACTGCACGAACCTGCCCAGTTGAAAGAAGCCTTCATCCAGATATGGAATTAGATTTTCAATTTAAATGGTAAATAAATAACTTAATTAAAGGAAAGATATTCAATAGGCATTTTAGATTCTGATTAGAATTTGTTCATCTTTTTAACAAAGGTTAAATAAATTCTTTTGGCTTAACCCCATCTTTGGTATAATAGTTGGCAATCATCTGGAAAATAAAAAATATGAAAAAGACATTTTTATCAGCGGTTGCCATTTTATTTGTGATGGTCTCTTTAAATGCACAAAGTTTCTCTTTAGGAGTTAAGGCGGGGGTCTTAGGCACCAAGATTGACGGGCAAGATTTCCAAAGTGGTTATAAACTTTCTTACCAAGGAGGTGCATTTGCGGAGATAGATATATTACATAAGATAGGTATTCAACCGGAGCTGTTATTTAGTCAGACAAGTACTACCTACACTGTTGGTACACCTGGTTTGCCAACCTCTATCAATAAAGATATTAATCTGAACTATTTATCTATACCCATTTTGCTTAGATACAACTTTGCAAAGCTTTTTACCATTAATCTAGGTCCTCAGTATGGTATCTTAATAAACAACAATCAAGACCTTGTAGGCAATGGTAAGGACGCATTTAAAAGCAGTGATGTATCGGGGGTTGTTGGATTGCAGTTTCACCTCAGTTCGTTAAGAGTATATGGCCGATATGTGTTTGGATTAAGCAATTTGAATACTGCTAGTTCTATAAATAATACCGGCAGTTGGAAAAATCAACAATTAGAATTTGGTGTAGGATTGAAAGTGCTTTAGGCATCCGATTTACTTATCACATCATACTATGTTTGATAGTGATAGGATATTAACACCCACTTCTTGTAATAGCGAGGAGTGGGTGTTTTGATTTAGAAATGTTTGTAAGGACTTTACCCTATTTTCTTTGATCATCATCTCCCCCCTATTTTTACAGCATGATATTACCATATTTAGTAATTGCACCCTCCACTAAAGGAGGTGATGGAGGCTTGGGGGTATTTACAACAGAAAGCTTTGAGGTAGGCGCCATCATAGAAGTTTCTCCCGTTTTGGTATTTGAACAAGAAGAACGCACATTGCTAGAAAAGACTAAACTATACAATTATATTTTTGCGTGGGGCTTAGATGAAGACCTTGCCGCTGTTGGACTCGGCTATCTATCGATGTATAACCATAGCTACCACTCCAATTGTGAGTACGAAATGGATTATGATGCTGGCACGATGACTATTAAAACAGTTAAACCCATTTCAAGAGGTGCAGAATTGTTTATAAACTACAACGGCGATGCCGATGATGAGACGCCTATCTGGTTTGAGGTGTTGTAAAGGTTACAACACATAAATACATCGAAAACATAGAAGAACTTCATAGTTATGTGTTATATGTATGTATTTATGAGTTAGATTAATTATTGATAAAAGAAGTAATTGAACTGACTAGCTCTTCATTTATAGGCAATGAAGCATCGTTATAAGTAGCAACATTTGCTGTCCTTTCAGTTGATTCTAGCGTTCTGAAAATGTGATTCATGTTTTTGATCAATACCAATTTGGCAGATGGAATCGCTTTAGCCAATAACTGTGCATCGTTCACCGTAACTTGAATATCATTTGTACCTTGTATGATAAGAACAGAAATAGTTAACTTCTTAATTTCAATTTGAGGATTGTATTTAAACCATGAAATCATGTACGGTTGCACACTTGGTCTGAATAAAGAATTAAGCATTGGATTGATGTCTTTAACAGTCTTTCCAGCAATTAATGAATCTAGAATAGGGAAACACAAATCTTTCACAGACTGTGGTTGGGTTGCTAATTGTGTTTTAATAATATTATCGGCTGATTCACCTGCACCAGCAATAGAAACATATTTATCAGCTAGGTTTAAAGCAGCAACCATTCCAATTAACGAGCCTTCACTATGACCAACTACAATTATCTTAGAGAAGCGATTGTCTTTTTTTAATAAGGTAATCCAATCTTTTGCATCTGCAATATAGGTTTCAAAGCGTAAATCTGCTTCACTAGTTGCTGCTGCTTTACTTGCACCAATGGCTCGTTTATCGAATCGCAAAGAAGCTATGTGATTATTGGCTAGACTGTATGCTAACTTTTGAAGATTAGCACACTTTGCCATTGGATTATTGCCATCTCTATCTGTTGGACCAGAGCCTGCAATAATTAGTGCCACTGGAACCTTACTACTCTTAGTTGGAAAAGTTAAGGTGCCGACCAAATTGCCTGAAGAAGTATGTAATACAACGGTAGTTTCGTTAAAAGTTGAATCATTAATAGTTGCGGCCATAGATTGAAAAGCTACAAATACTAATGCTAGCGTAATTGTGATTACTTTTTTCATATTGTTTATTTAATTGTTTGTTTATAATTCAATCTCCTCCCCTTCTTCGGCTAATTCGTGGAGTGCAATGGCCATATTGTTTTCTTTTACAAAGTTGCACCAATGACATTCTGGCTTGCCACAACCGGTATAAAAGTCACGCTGCTGAATCTTATCCCATACATATACTATTTGAGCGGTAACAGTAGTTACATCTTCGGGTTCTATGACCACTTTAGCTGTTTGATAGCCTTTCTTTTTGTCGGGTTCTACAAAATCGAACACAACAGAAGTTACTTTCCAGTCTTTTTGGTCGTAATTATCTATCAATAACTTATAAAAAACAGCCTGACGCCAATAGTCACCACCATTTGGCTCTTTGTCGTTGGGAGGAAGTAATTTAGGCTTTGCCTTATCTATATCACCGGACTTATAATCGACTACCAATACGTCTTTACCATAAAATTCTAACTTATCTAGCTTGCCTTTGAGCGGGATTCCTTTTACTAAAACGTTGCGAATCATCCTTTCTACACTTACTACCTTATGAAAAGTATTGATGTATTTGTCATAGTAATTGGTAAGGACTTCATTTCCATATTCTATGCGTCTATCATATTGTTCTTTGGTAAAGAACTCGCGGTGGCGGTGCATATACCAGCTAAAATCGTTCAGGAAAACCTCTTTATCAGGGAATAGATCGTTGTTGTCCTGCATCTTTTTGAATAACTGTTCTAGTGCATAGTGAACGGCACTACCAAACTCGGTTGCTTCGTTTTTTGAAGATGGAATGCGGATAAGATTGGTGTAATAAAACTTTAATGGGCAGTTGAGATAATTACTCAACGCGGTTACATTCATTGCAAACTTTTCTAGTAGACGCGATACAAAGTCTGCTTCGGGTTGTTCTATTTCGGGGGCAAGAATTTTATCAAATGCAAGGGAATTAAACGTAAAGACGGTCTCCTCATCCAATACTATTACCTCTGCCTCCAGCGGATGTTCCTCTTGAATTTCGGCTATAAACATAGAAGGCTCTAGTTGTTTGCCATCTATTTTATACTTACTGTATGATATAGTCAGTTGTTTTTCGGCACGTGTGAGGGCAACATAAAATAACCTACGCAATTCCTCTTCTTCGGTGCTTTTGGAATGAGATGCAAACATGTTATCTGGAAGTGTATAGCCACCGCCGGGTTTACGCTTCTTTTCCCAGTTACTTGCATTTACGCCTACCACAAATACATATTCGAACTCGAGGCCTTTACTGCCATGGGCGGTTAACAGATTGATTCCTTTTTCATTTCCACTCACTTGAACGATGGGTAATGCAATGCCTTCGTTGTTCATCAGTTCGAGTACCCGTACAATTTCTTTAAGGGTCATAAATGGATTGCGGCGGGTTTCTTCTTTGATAAAATCGAATAATCCATTTAGTATTTGCAACAGCCAAATCTTTTCTTCGTGCTGCATGATGTAGGGAAGAATGCCCCCCTCCTGTACAATCTTTGCCATCAGGTGTTGTAGGGTAAGGTTTGGAACATCACTAATTAATTGTTCTATAATGGTGCTTGCTGCTGCAAGTTTTGGGTGGATTGGTACGGCAAACAAATCTTTTTTTGGCTGCGTAATCTTCTCAATCATCAGTTCGCGAAGGGTTGTTTTATTTGCCCCCCAAGCTCTACCACTTACTTCTACGGTAAGCTTTGCAATTTCTATGGCGGGTATTTGTAACCAATCGAAATGTAGCAGTTGAAACAACATCTCTTCTCCACCAAAAGGTGCATCATGCTCTGCCTCGAGGTAATTTAGCAGGAGAATTAGTTTCTTTGCAAAAGGGATTGTTAATAGGTTCTGACTGCGTTTGCTGTATACTGGTATTTGTTTTAGTTTAAAATAAGTAGCTAGTTCTTCTCCATACTTGTTTTCCTTGTAAATAATTCCAATCTTACCGGGTTGAATGCCTTGTTGTAACAGATTCTCTACGGTGAGCGTTACACCAATCATTTCATCGCGCTGTGTATTGTATTCTTTTAATGATGGCAGGTTGGTAATGCCTTGATATTTGTTGTTAGCTGCTACCAAATCTTTGCTTAAGCCATCAATCTGGTTTACTAAACGTTCTTGATTGCGTTCTATCAATGTTTTACTAATGTTGAGAATGGGTTGTGTGCTACGATAGTTATTAGTAAGTACTACTTTTAATAGATCGGACTCGTATTGTTTTGCAAATGCCAACATATTCTCGACATTTGCCCCTTGAAAGCGATACACACTCTGGTCGTCGTCGCCTACCACAAATACATTGGGGACGTCCCAATAGGACATTAATAGTTCTACAATCTTATTTTGAGTACCACTAGTATCCTGGTATTCATCTACTAATAAATATAAAAATTTCTCCTGATAATTCTGTAATAGAAATGGTTGATTTTCAAAAGCTTTTATTACCCAGTTGATCATATCATCGAAATCGTATCTATTTCGCTTGCGCATCATCTCTTGGTACTTTTCGTACTCATCTACGGCAGCACGGAGCTTTGCCATCTTTGCATGTTCTTCATCAACCTTATTCTGTTTTACATCTCCTGCTTTAAACTGCTTGTATGCTTTTTTGTAGATAAATTCATCCCGGGTTTCGATGTCTTCGAGATAATGATCGATGCATTCATGGATATAAAAGGGCGTCCATCCCTCTTTCTTCATCGTGCTAAACAGGCTACGGAGGTTGTTTATTTCATAATAAACATCGCCTCTGTAACGTTTTAGTGGGTTGTCTTTGGAAAATCCATTAATTAAATCGGTAAATAATTCGATACTTTCCAATTCGGAAACAGCATCTAGGGCAGTTTTCTCGAACAGGCTAAGGTTATCCTGAATTACATCGTTACAAAATGCATGAAAGGTGTAGATATTTACTTTATATGCGTCGGCACCGATAAATTGCAACAATCTTTTGCGCATTGCCACCACGCCGGCATCGGTGTAAGTAAGACAGAGTATGTTTTCGGGGAGTGCATCGGTATCATTCAATATTTTTCCTATACGTGCACTTAGAATCTGGGTTTTACCTGTTCCTGGGCCTGCAATAACCATGACGGGACCTTCGATAGTATCGACGGCTAACCGTTGTTCGGGGTTGAGGGTTGCGTAAGTTTCTTTGAATTTTTCTTCTTGTTGTTGCCTTGTCATTTAATGATGATTCAATGATTAAAATGATAACAATGATTTTATTTGAGGGTGTGAAGATATAATATTTAGCAGGAGGAAGAGGCATTAATTTATTGCATCGACTGATGAAAAATGGCAATTTTAGAGATAGTTTCTTTTTGGAATTGTGCTAGAATGTCTGTTGTTTGATGTAGATGGTGCTTTATTGCTATTGAATGATACTTTATTGCTATTGACTGATACTTTATTGCTATTGACTGATACTTTATTGCTATTGGATAAAAATGAATAGACGTTTGTTGTTGTTTTTACCTTTTATACATCAACAACTAACCCCTATACTTTCTTATAAACAAGATAATCAAAGCCCATCAGCTCGAAGGTTTCTTTATTTTTAAAATGATATTGCAACCCGGAGAACACGTTCTCGAAAGTACCTTCTATCCAAGGATTGTGTACAGTAACGGAAATTTGATTAACACCACTCATATTAAGGATAATTAAGGAAACTTCTTGCTCATACTTCCTAAGAAACGCAATAATACCATTGTTAGTTGATGGAAGAATAAAAGTTTCTCCTCTGGCAATTGCCTTGGTTTTATGTACGGCTAATAGTGACTTATAGAAACTGTGTAATGCTGTTGGGAATTGCCAATTGATATGATCTTTATTAAAAAACTGTAAACGCTTATTATTTGGTAACTCCTGACCAGAATAGATAAGCGGCATACTGTTTTGCCATGTATTGTTAAACACTGCCAATGGTTTTGCTGCAAGGCCATATTTCTCCTGCTCTGTTCCATTCCAACTATTTTCGTCGTGGTTAGAGGTAAAGAATAACTTAAAGGCATCAAATGGATACTGACTGTAACCATGTACTACATTATATAAATCGGTAATGCCCGCCTCCCCTTTCATATATTTTTCGGTAGCGTGCATCCATTGCCATGCATAGCTAACATCGTACACGTGATGATAAGAAGGTTCTTCGCATTCTGCTAACCAAAACAAAGGTTTTAAGCCCTCACAAGCAGTTCTTGCTTCAGTCCAGAAATCTAAGGGAACTAAGTGTGCCATATCGCATCTAAAGCCATCAATATCAAACTCCCGTACCCAAAAGCGCATGGCATGAATCATAGCTTCTCTCATGTTTTTATTTGCATAATCAAGATCTATTACATCTTCCCAACCATTTCTTTCTGTAAAATGTCCTAACGTGTCTCTTTGATAGAAATCGGGATTACTCTTGGTCCATTCATGATCCCATCCTGTATGATTTGCCACCCAATCGATGATAATTTTGAAGCCTAACCGATGGGCTTCATCGACTAATTCTTTAAAATCATTTAAAGAGCCAAACTCGGGATTGATGTCTACATAACTACTACAGGCATAGTAGCTACCTAAAGTACCCAACCGTTTTTGGATACTTATTGGGGTAATAGGCATCAGCCAAAGAATCTCTACACCCATATCAGACAACCTAGGCAGGTGTTTACGAAATGCTTGGAATGTTCCTTCATTGGTATATTGGCGAATATTAACTTCATAAATATTACTCCCTGTTGCCCACTCTACGGTATTAAATGATCTTGTCATTGTATTGAAATTAAAATTGTAATTTGAGCAAATAAAACCTTTATTTGTATTCACAATGAACATAAATGATAAATCGGAAAGAAAAGTAAGCCTTTTGCAAGCAACCGCTATCAATATGATAGATATGGTAGGAATTGGTCCCTTTGTAGTACTAAGTGTTGTTGCGGAGATAATGGGCGGTACTTATTTTTTATATGCGTGGATAGCGGGTGCTGTATTGGCATTTATTGATGGTACTGTTTGGAGTCAGTTAGGTGCTACTTATCCTATGGCAGGAGGCAGTTATAATTTTCTAAAGGAAGGCTATGGTAGCAAATGGGGTAAACTCATCAGTTTTCTATTTGTATGGCAAACGCTGATACAGGCTCCTCTGGTTATTGCTTCGGCGGCTATTGGATTTTCGCAATACTTCTGTTACATCACGCCCTTATCTACCCTTGAAAGTAAAGTATTAAGCGGAAGCATTGTTATACTGATTGTACTATTGTTATACAGAAACATCGAAAGCATCGGAAAAATCAGTGTATTCCTTTGGATTGGTGTGATGGCTACTATGTTTTGGATTATTGGCGGCGGAATATTTCATGGCAACTTTATGCAACCTATCCTACATATAAATGATGGATTGGTTGTTAATCAAGCTTTTGCTGCTGCCATTGGATTTGCAAGTGTAAAGACCATGTATAGTTATTTGGGGTATTATAACGTATGTCAACTAGGGGGAGACATTATTAATCCACAGAAAAACATTCCTCGTAGCATGTTTATTTCAATTGGGGGTATTGCTGTTTTGTATCTGATGATGAACATCAGTGTGGCTTCCGTACTACCACTTGCTGAGATTGAACATAGCAAATTTGTAATAAGTTTATATATCCAAAGGATAGCAGGGCATCAAGCAGCGACCATTGTTACAGTATTGGTGTTGTGGGTAGCATTTGCCTCAGTTTTCTCTGCAACACTTGGATATAGCAGGGTTCCGTATGCAGCGGCCAAAGATGGCGCGTTCTTTTCGGCGTTTGCCAAATTGCATCCTACCAAAAACTTTCCTTATGTTTCCCTTTTATTTTTGGGTAGTGTTGCCTTTCTGTTTAGTTTGTTGTTTAAGTTGAAAGACGTGATTGATGCGATATTGGCAATGCGTATTCTGGTACAGTTTATTGGTCAGGCGATTGGATTGCTATTATTGGTAAAACGAAAGGGACTGAATCATTTTGCCTGGAAGATGCCGTTGTACCCTATCCCTGCCTTGGTGGCAATTGTGTTGTGGGCATTTATTTTATATTCAACTGGTAGTAAGATGATGCTAGGAGGGGTTACTGTTATTGCGCTAGGTTTGGTGGCTTATGGTATAAAACGTTACTTTGAGAAGGACTTAATAGTTGATACTATCTGATAAATAAATGAAGATAAAAATGGTATACTAATTTATGTATAGATGTCGTTCAATTAAGAAGAAAGAAAATAACTGCAACGGATCGCAGCGCCATTAACACAGAAAAGCAGAGAGAGGGAAGCTTAATGTGTTTAATTAAGACGCAAAACAGGGTCGTTTTGAAGATAATCCTTAATTTAGTGACAATTATTTATTTATAGCAACTCGATTACGTTCATTTTATAAATATTATACTGATGATTACTTATTGGTTGGAAAATCCGGAGGAACATGACTTTCCTGCTGCGCAAGATTATTTAGAATTAGTGTTTACCCCTGAAGTAGCCAAACAAAAAACAGATCTGCTGCGAAAGGCTAAGACTGTACAAAAAAAGGCCAAGGACATTTTACGAGCAAGTATGTTATCTATGTTGCCGGAAAGTAATATACATGTAAAGGCCAACATTAAGAAGGTACAAAAGGGTGGACAGTTATCGCCCATACTACTTGTTAGAGGCAACGATAAACTGATAATTGCAGATGGCTATCACCGGGTATGTGCCATTTATTATTTATCGGAAGATTTGGTTGTCCCTTGTAGACTCGTTTAAATTTAGGTTAAGACCTTAATTAAGCCTGCATCTTTAGGTAAGATGGCAGCAATTGTGGATTAATCATTTCACCTAATTATTAAGGATAATTTACTTTCGCACTAAACTCACATAATGAAGATAGGCATATTAGGAGGCGGTCAATTAGGAAGAATGCTATTGCAGGCAGGCATAAATTATGTAGTAGAAACTTTTGTGCTTGAGAATGATGAACACTGCCCTGCTGCACATTTATGCCATCACTTTACCAAAGGTGATATCAGGGATTTTGACACTGTTTACACCTTTGGGAAACAACTAGATGCGATAACAATAGAAATAGAATCTGTAAATGTAGATGCTCTAGAACAATTGCAACGTGAGGGAGTGAGGGTTTATCCTTATCCGGCTGCCTTACGAATAATAAAGAATAAAATTACCCAAAAACAGTTTTATAAAGAAATCGACATTCCAACGTCGGAGTTTAAGATTACCAATGGATTGAGTGATCTTCGGAACCTAGAAAGTTTTCTTCCTGCTGTACACAAGATTGGTGAAGGTGGGTATGATGGAAAAGGCGTTCAACTTATGAATGAAGTAAGGGACTTGGAAATGGGATTTAATGAACCCGCAGTACTAGAGAAGCTGGTTTCTATACAAAAGGAAATAGCTGTTATTGTTGCTGTTAGTGATACAGGAGAAACCACCATTTATCCTCCAGCTGAAATGGTTTTTGATACAAGATATAATTTATTGGACTATCAAATTTCTCCTGCCCGATTAGATAAAGAGGTCTTTTGGAAGGTAGAAGCAATAGCCTTAAAAGTTGTGAGAGAACTAAAGAGTCCGGGCATCTTTGCTGTTGAACTTTTTGTAGATAAAAAGAAGGACGTATTGGTAAACGAAATTGCGCCGAGGGTACATAATAGCGGTCATCATACTATAGAAGGTAACTTTTGTAGCCAATTTGATATGCTTTGGCGTATCCTTCTTCAACTTCCTTTGGGTAATACGGCTGCCGTACTACCATCTGCACTTGTAAACCTAGTGGGAGAAGAAGGCTACAATGGTGTTGCTGTTTATGAAGGATTAAAAAAAGTACTTACCCTCAATAATGTATTTGTGCATCTATATGGAAAGTTGCAAACTAAGCCTGGTCGCAAAATGGGGCATGTTACGGTACTTGGTAATGATTATACCGAACTTACCCATACTGCCCACAAGGTAAAAAACATGCTACAAATAGTCAGTGAATCTTTTTAGTAGAGGTATCTTACTCTAGTTAATCAACTTCTTTTTTAAGCTTACTACTTCATCTTGCAAATTATTTACCATTCCAGCCAATTGGTTTACATCCCAACGGGGAACTGCAGTAGCTTTTTGTAGTATATATACTGCTTTCCATATTTCTAGCACATCTTCCTCACTAACTGAATATGGTTCGTAGATTGGATTATCGCTTATCAACGTTAATTTGCTATCAGTCTCCTTGTCTTTGGTAATTCTTTTATATACTATACCTTCATTTTTAGATAATACTACATAGCTATTGTTGTTCTTTAGTTCATCCATTCTTTCTACTTTTTCACCAACGATAACACTACCACTAGGCGTAGGCAACATACTATCACCTACAATTTCAAAGGCACGATATTGTCCTGGTGCAAGCATTGGTAAAGTGAACGTATTTAGTTCATCTACAAAGTCAGGATCGGCATAGCCAGCCATATAACCTGCTGCTGCTCTTATTGGTACAAATTGTACTATTGCAATATCAGCACTCAGCTTCAACTTTCTACGATGTTGTAAGTAATCTCCTCCTTTTTGTCTATCTAAATCTTGAAGAAGCAGCTCATCTAAACTTAGGTTAAATATTTCACTCATTAACTCTAGCACTTCAAGTTTGGGTTCAGCACGTTCCTCTTCGTAGGCACCAATAAGAGAACGTTTAACATTTAATTTAATGGCGAATTCTTCCTGTGTCCAATTTCTTGACTTGCGCAAATAGCGAAGGTTTTTTCCTGCATAACTCATAATAACTAATTTAGTTTGCGCAATATTACTAAATATATTAGCTTGATGTTAATTAATTTTTATTTCACGAAATTATATTAATAAAAAATTGATTTTAATCATAAATAATTCATTTAATGTAATACAAAAAGCAATTAAATGGATTTTTATTATACATTTGTAACGTTTTTACTACAATGACACAAACACCCCACTACATATTTAAAAAAACAATACTGTTTTTATTACTTATTGTAATAAACATTTCATCCCATTCTCAGAATTTAAATCTTAAGAAAGCGCCTTCAATTGGCATTTCTCATTTTGTAAAAGACTTCCCTAATGCGGCTAAAATTTTCAAACTAAGTCTTAGAGGCTGGGAAAATGAAAAAACTCCTGGTTTAAACGGATTTTACATAAAAGGGCTTTCAAATCATTTTGATTTTGAAACTTCTCTTGGGATTTGTAACACCAAATACAAGAGTTCGACCGGATACTTTTATTATCATACTCCAAAAAATGGTAATGATGGTATAGAAAAAATACTAATAGATGCAGATGCTAGGATTAATTATAAATTGCTAACAGATAGATTTTTAATAACTCCGTATGTAAGTACAGGAATTGGTCTGTCGTTATATAATTGGACTTACATACTTCCAACAATCCCAGTTGGCGGTGGATTTCAGATAAACATACATCGAAATTATTTTGTTTATTTACAAACTTTACTAGACTTAGGACTTATTAAGACGGGCTCAAAGAGTGCTACTAAGGAGAACTTTAACTATTCAATTGGATTCTCCTTACCTATTTCAAGCTTAAAGAGAATTAACTCGTCTCATCTTCACTTAGTTGTTACACAAAATAATAACCCAATCTCATCTCCTGAGAAAGATTCAGATGGAGACGGGATACCTGATAGTCTGGATATCTGTCCAAATGAAAAGGGCTTATTAAAATATCATGGCTGCCCGATACCTGATAGTGATGGTGACGGCATTAATGATGAACAAGATTCATGTCCTGCTATAAAAGGAGTGGTAAAATATCATGGCTGCCCCATACCTGATAGTGATGGCGATGGCATTAATGATGAACAAGATTCCTGCCCTACTATTAAAGGATCGGCTAAATATAATGGTTGTCCAATACCTGATAGTGATGGCGATAGCATTAACGACGAGGAAGATTCTTGCAAATACAAATTCGGATTAAAATCAAACCACGGATGCCCAGCAACTAACTTTGAATTAAAAGAAATTGAAAAGAAGAAGAGTTATTTTGGCTTTGGAAAGATAACCATTAATAATAATGCTAAAGCGGAATTGGATTCTGTAGTGACAATTTTGGCTAAATACCCTAGCATTTCTCTTGAGATTCACGGCTATACGGATAATATAGGTGGTATAAAAATAAATAAAATCATTTCCTTAAAACGTGCTGAAGAAGTTAAGAAATATATTTTAAGTAAGGGCATCAATGACAATCGATTAGAAGTGAAAGGTTATGGCATGAGCATTCCAATAGCAACCAACCGAACAAAAATTGGGCGTGCACAAAACAGAAGGGTTGAATTACACGCCAAACAACAATAAGCAGAAAAGAGTAAGAACGGTTGGCATTTTTTGCCAACCGTTCTTACTCTTTATTTTATTATTCCTACTTGTAAATTCATTCTTTTATTATCAATTGCCTCTGGCAATAGTTTGTCAATTTATAGGGATATAAACGGCTAGCGAACCACAGAAGGAGCATTAAAAAATGAATACAAGTTATTGTTTCCCCTATTAAATGTAATTTCCAAAGTTGTCTATTATATTAGCAGATTAGGTAGATTAAGTAGATTACTTAATTAAAACATATCATTGATGGCTCATAAAATCACCCCTATTTTAACCACCAATTTAGTTTCCTCTATCTAAAACAGCTTGATTTAGAGACATTGAGCTATCCCCATTACTAAATCTATTTATTTCACTATCAGTAGGAAGTCGTTTGCGGTATTCATCTATATACAATCCTATTTTATCCATTGGAATAGGCTTGAAGTTAGGCAAGTCCTTGAATACTTGTGCATCATACTTTAGTTTGAAATTCATTTTAGACATATTTTCAAACCCAGGATCTGTGGAATAAGCCAAATTTTTACCATTGGCAACTGTAGCGTCTTGTCTTATCTCTTTACCATCATCTCTAACAAATTTATATTCAAATGGAATCCGACAATTAACCGTAATGTTATCTTTCCAATTATTGCTAGCAGTTTCACTTGTTACAAATTCAAACCCATAGCCACAATTCAAGGCTATATTATTGTAACAATCTAAGCCGTAAGCCACCTTTGGCATTTCGCCATGCTTAAAAAGAAAACCAGTACCACGTTTTCCTCCCTTACTATTAAGTGCCAGTACATTGCCATAAACATGCATATTAAAATGATCATGATCGAAATAAATACCATCCCCATCATCACTATTATGTATAAAGTTATACGCAAATGTATTATTGCCAGAGCGAGTATATTGATCATAACTATAAAATGCTCCGAGGTCATTGGAAACTGTACACATCCTGAATATCTCATTATATTCAAAAACATTATCCCAACTACCATAGATGATTCCGCCATGAGGAGTGTCATGTATGAGGTTGTGTGCTACATAATTTCCTACGCAAGTATGATGCCCCCCCCCTCCACCACCTGAAAAGCCTGCATTAACGGCTGGAGTATATATATGTACCAACTGACTAAAATTGTAGATATGATTGTTTATTACCCTATGCCCAGCTGGAATCCTTGGGACTACATTTTCGTTTCCACCACTTAACCAAACCCCTCCCTCACCTAGATTATACAAATCGCAGCTTTGGACGGTGTTATTATTACCACCGTCTATTTTTATTGCGTACTTATTTACATCTCTGATAGTACAACCTGCAATTAAGATATTACATCCGTTTGTAACATTTATCCCTTCATTTACACTTTGCTCAATGGTAATTCCTTTAATTTCAATATTAGAAGCACCTTGAAGCGATATAACAGCCCCTTTACTATCGGCTATTGCTATTTTACTGTCTTTTAATGGTTTAGGAGGATAAAAATAAAGTTTGTTATCTGTATAATCTATCGCCCACTCACCCGGTGAATCTATTTCTTCTAACAAGTTCAGTAACCAATATTGTTCTTTTCCATTACCTTCAGGACGAGTATATTTATTTCCAATTCCTCCAGGTACTGGCTTCATTAAGGTAATTGTGTGTAAAGAAGTATCTATTGAAGCTACACGCACACATTCATTTTGCCAAGGGATGCGCCAATAACCCTTAACCCAAACACCCCTATCTAGATCACTTACCCATTTTGACGCCCTATTGTCTCTATATTCAAACACACCGGGACGAGGTGAACGCTTCTCTTTAGAGCCTGCCGCATAGAAGTTTGCCCAATCATCATTCTTTGCCTCCTGTCCCCCCCCGTTAATAATTACCTTTTTTATTGCCATATAACTATTATTGGGATAACGAGATAGTGGCATCCTCTTCCCATCTACAAACAATCCAAGTATTCCACCATCGTCGTTATAAATATCAGGCAATAGTTTGGAGTGATTTAATTTAAGTGAAGATAAATCTAGTGAAATTATCACTCTTTGTAGTTCTGGTGAAATACGTTTTAGCGTTGTAGTATCTGTTATTGGTTTGAATTGTGATGCTGGAATTGATAATCCGCCGGTAAACAAAACCACTTCATTTTCCGCAGCTTTGTATATAACAGGATTTTCTTTCGAACCACCGTCCTTTTCGGTAAGTTCAAAAGGCTCAGTAAAATTGTATTCCCCACCACGTATTATTATTGCAGTACCTATCTTTTTTTCCCCTAACTTCCTAAGCATGTCCCTCGCTTTAGTTAAAGTTGCGAAAGGTTTTTCAAAAGAGCCAGCATTTTCATCTTTTCCTGTAGGGCTAACATAATAGACTCTTTGGGCATTTAGCAAGCCGTTTAACAAAAGTAAAAATGCGAGTTGGAGACATTTCATACGTATTAATTTAAAGTTGTTGTTATTTATCAGATAAAAATAAGTTATTCAAGTTTAATTAACACCAGCTTTTTTAAATCTGCATACTTAAAGCAACATAAGGTTCAGAATATGATTCCTGTAGATAAATCATGGAAGAATGTGTAATTAAAAAGGCGTTTTTTTAATCAGCCCCTTAAAAGAAATTTCAATATTTGTGATACTTTAAATTGGTACACATACTTTACTTATTTTTACTGCCCGAAAACGTTTGCTCTAACTCAATCGGTTGTGTAAAATAATGAATAGACTGTACGCATTTATTTTTTTCCTTTTTAACCTTATTGGTGGTGTTTCTGCATTTGCCGGTGATCCACTTGTCTCTGCGGACAATCATTCCATATTGCATAATCTATTATTTAAACGATTCTTTAGCTCAAATGGATTGCCCGACGAGCGAATTCGTTCTATCTTCCAAGACCACAACGGATATCTATGGATTGGCACGATGAATGGCATATGTCGTTACGATGGATATAGCTTTAAAAATTTTTTTAAAACAAAAAACAACAATAGTATTTCAGGGAACTGGGCATATACCATCACAGAAGATGCTTCGCACAATATTTGGATTGGCACCAATGAAGGCTTTAGTAAATTTGACCAAGAAAAGGAAATATTTGTTAACTATAGTCTTCCTAACAGACTTGCCTCTCAACAATCCAAAAGAGTAAATAGCCTAGTTTTTGATAAAGATGGATTACTCTGGATTGGTGGGAAGCTTGGTATTATTCAATACAACCCTAGTACAAACACCTTTAAACAGTTTCCATTTTCGCTTCTTAATAACAATGTCTCAAAGATTATCTTAGGGCAGAACAATTATTTATGGGTTGCCACCGATAATGGAATGGCACACTATAATCTTAGTTCTGGCAAGTTTAATTTTTTTAATTTACAAATAAAACCAAATGCTTATGGAGATAAGATTTGGAGTTTAATGGAAGATAATCAAGACTTATATATTGGTACTGGTAGTAGTGGGCTTTTGAAATTGCCCCATTTGAAAGGAGAAAATTATGGCGCATTTAAATATTTAAACAACTTCAAATCTGGTGACGAGTCTTTAGAAAATACCCAAGTATTTGACATTCGAAAATCGGCTATTGGTGATCTATGGTTAGGAACAGAAAAAGGTCTTGCAAAAATCAGTAAACTTGGTACTACTGATGCCTCACTTGATTATTACCGAAATAGTAGTGTAAATGAAAGAAGTATTAGCAGCGACAGGGTTTATTGCGTTTTTATCGATAAAACAAATGTACTTTGGTGTGGCACAGAAGTAGGATTAAATAACCTACAATTATCTGCATTACCATTCAACTATTACAGTTTTAGTGGACTAAAGATTACAGATCAAGTTCGTGGCATCTACTCAGCTAATGGAAAAGACATTTGGATTGCAACCTATAAATCTGGTTTCTACAAATACAATACAACTAATGATGATTGCCGATCCTATAGTTTCAAACCAGACAATTCCTTTTTTAATGGAACAAGGTCTGTAATCATTAACAAAGACAATGTATTGGTAGGTACTCTTAATGGCATTGTTCAAATTAATGACAATGGCAACAATTATCAAAATATATTGCAAGGCAATGCTGTATTTGCTATGTATAAAGACCGTAAGAGTAATGTTTGGGTAGGTACAAACAATGGGTTATTTAAACTAGATGTCAATTTAGCAGTACAAAACTACACAACCAAGTTTGCAACTACTAAAGGATTTACTTCACACTTTGTGAGGTCTATTTTCGAGGATCACTTGGGTAATATATGGGTTGGTTTCGAAAACGGAGGAATTGCATTTATTAACCCAAAAACAGATAAACCAATATTTATAACTAACCAGAGTAATAATGATGGTGTATTTGGGAGTACTATCTATAGTGTAGCAGAATATCCTAATAACACATTGTGGATTGGTTCGGAAAGTGGACTCACTAAAATGACACTTCCCAATGGTGAAATACATGATCTTTCCAAAGCTAGTTTTAAGAACTATTCAGTTCAAAATGGATTACCTGACAAATCGGTTAATGGTATTTTGAGTGATGATAATGGGCACCTTTGGATAAGTAGCATCAAAGGGTTAGTAAAGTTTGATATTTCTAATGAAGTTTTCCAGAACTATTTGCCCAATATATACTTCAATCATGGGTGCTGTTATAAAATCAATCAACATCAGTTTTATTATGGCACTTCGGATGGGTTTATTGAGTTTGATCCTGCAGCAATTGTCGAAGATAAATATTTACCGGATGTTGCAATTTCTGATGTTAAACTTTTTAACCAATCCATAAGTATTAATGACAAATTTAATGGGGAAGTCATTTTAAATCAATCAATATCCAATACCAGGAAGCTTATATTTAACTACAAGAATAATGTTTTTACGCTTGACTTTGCAGCTTTGCACTTTGCAAATCCGGAGCAAAACAAGTTTGCCTATAAAATGGAGGGATTTGATAAAGATTGGATTGACGCAACCGCTAGTAGTAGAAGCGCTACTTACACCAACCTAGATCCTGGCACCTATATATTTAAACTAAAAGCTGCCAATTATTTAGGAATTTGGAATAACAAGCCTGTTGAACTTAAAATAACTATTCTACCACCCCCTTGGAAGACATGGTGGGCCTTACTAATTTATTTATTAATGGCTATTACATTCCTTTATTATTTTACAATATATGTTTTAGATCAAATTAAACAGAAACACCAATTAAGGTATGAGCAGATAGAAAAGAATCAACTGAAGAACTTAGATGCACTTAAGACGCAGTTCTTTACAGATATATCGCATGAGTTCAGAACGCCTCTATCATTAATTCTTGGGCCTTCGGAGGAAATACTAGCGAGCGATGTTATTAATAACGATGTGCGACATAAGGCACAACTAATAAATAGAAACAGTAAGAAACTATTGTATCTGATTGATGAATTGATGACCTTTCAAAAACTAGATCAAGGTAAGTTGCAGTTAAAACCACAACAAGTGGAAATGCTATCATTTGTAAAAGACATTTATCAAAACTTCCAACATCTAGCTCATAAAAAGGAAATTAATTTTACCCTAACTGCTGATAGGGAGAGCTATCTCTTACTTGTCGATTCTGGCAAGATGGAGATGGTCTTGAATAACCTTCTTTTCAATGCTTTTAAGTATGCACCTCAGCATGGGTCCATTTCTATTACATTGCAAAATTGTGACAGTAACCAATTACCCTCACCCCCACCTAGTCATCACCAACAATGGTTGCAGGTTTCGGTAGAGGACAATGGTAAAGGCATCACAGACTCTGATTTCAGCCACTTATTCGATCGGTATTTTCAAAGTAATAATGCATTGAAGGGTACTGGAGTAGGTTTGTCACTAACTAAAAGTCTGGTTGAACTTCATGGAGGCATCATCACAGCTACAAGTGAACCCGGCGTTAAAACAAGTTTCTCGTTCTATCTGCCAATTGACGCTAATGTTACTACTGCTTCAACAGATGCAAATGATATTATGGTCGAACATAGCTATGTGTTCGATTACAATGTAAACGAACTGGTAGACGATTCAATTTTATCTCAGGGCGAACACCTTGATAGAAACAAGGCGAAGGATACGCTTTTGTTGGTTGATGACAATGTAGAAGTATTGGATTATCTGGAAATGGTCTTCCAAAATCAGTACAATATTGCCCGTGCTGAAAATGGAGCATTAGCTTTGGATTACTTACAAAACCATGAGCCCGATTTAATCATTTCAGACGTAATGATGCCCGAGATGGATGGCATTACGCTTTGCAAGGAGATAAAAACCAACGTATTAATTAGTCATATTCCGATAATACTGTTAACAGCTAAAGCAACAGTAAACAATACGCTTGAAGGACTTAAAATTGGAGCAGATGACTACGTTCCCAAGCCTTTTTATCCAGATGTATTGAGGGTAAAAGTGCAGAATTTCATTGAAGCCAAGAAGCGTCTGATAGAGAAGTTTGTACAAACTGAAGGAGGCGTTGTCATTCCTAAGAATATTACCCACAACCCACTCGATGAGGAGTTTATGAACAATGTACTTGCTGCCATTAATAAGAATATGGACAATGAGGAGTTTAGTGTAGAGGAATTGGGTAGTATGGTGGCGATGAGCAGAAGTAATTTATTTAGAAAACTTAAGGCTATCACGGGACAAACACCTGTTGAGTTTATCTACTTCATCCGGATGAACCGGGCAATGCAGTTACTATTGGAACGCAAGCATAGTGTGTCCCAGATATCCTTTGAAGTAGGCTTCAAGAGCCCTTCTTCTTTCACTAAATCATTCAAGAAGCAGTTTGGGAAAGCCCCAACAGACTTCCTAAACACTGCAATTGCCAAACAAAGAGAAGAGGATGAGGAGGACAGTGAATTATAAAGTATGAAATATTAGTTATGAAATTTAGGCAAAGAAAAGCCCTTGAAAATAAGATGTTATTTCAAGAGCTTATTAATTCCATGCTTCATATCTCATGCTTCATATCTCATGCTTCATATTTCTCAAAATCACTTTAATCGTGATGTCTGCTTTAATCTTATCAACTGTATTATACGCGTTGAGTAATGTTTCTGTAGTAAGGTCTCCAAATTCCGTAAATGAGCTAGTACTCTTGTTAATTATTTCCATCCATGCCTATTCTGCCACAACTTGTATGAATTAACGTTCATTCATGCATAACGCACAGAAACTATCATGGATTAACGTTCATTCATGTAAAGCGCATAGAAATTAACATGGTATAACTTTCTTTCAAGTTAAACGCAAAGAAACTATCATGGATTAACGTTCATTCATGTAAAGCGCAAAGAAACTATCATGAAAGAGCGTTAAACCATGTAAGTTGAAATAGATTATACATGAAATGAAAGTATTTGGTATTATTACAACCCTCATAAGCCCCATTTTGTATTATTTGCTGACAATATGTTTAAATTATTGATGATTTGATAGTGTATAGTGCTGATATTTGTAGGAGATAAAGGAATTTGTCTGATTGGATTAGAATCTCACAGCATTGCTAGCTGTTGATTCCGATTCTTTACTAAAAACAATAAAAGGAAGAATTCCTAAATTAGAAAAAGGAAAAAAAATCAAACTCCCTGTTCATTTCCTAGCGATTTGATACAACATAGAATGTAAGGATATTTATACTGATATTAACGTTGATGAAAAAAGCAACATCTACAGAAGAAGTAAAAATAAAAACAAATGATGGAAAAAGGACGTTTAGAGGCTTTCAGCGATGGTGTAATTGCCATTATTATTACTATCATGGTACTAGAAATGAAAGTACCACATGGTGATAGTCTGGCTACTTTGCAACCACTCATTCCCGTTTTCATCAGCTATGTATTAAGCTTTGTTAATGTAGGTATTTATTGGAATAATCACCACCACCTCATGCACGCCGCCAAACATATAAATGGCAGTGTGCTTTGGGCAAATATTCATTTATTATTTTGGCTGTCTCTTTTTCCTTTTGCAAGTGGGTGGATGGGTGAGAATCATTTTGCTCCAATTCAGGTTGCATTCTATGGCATTGTTTCATTAATGTCTGGTGTTGCCTATTACTTTTTGGCACAGTGCCTTATTGCGGTTAATGGTAAAAAGTCGACACTGGCCATTGCTGTTGGTAAAGATAAGAAAGGGCTAATTTCTATTATTCTATATGCCTTAGCTATTGGTTTGAGCTTTATAAGTGCATGGATTGGATTGTTTATTTATGTGGTGGTAGCCTGTATGTGGTTTATCCCCGATAAAAGGATTGAGGATAAGCTAGCTGATAACAATCCTGAATAGTAGTATTCTTTACAAGTTCTTAGTAACCATATTTCTCATCCCAACGGTCTTTCAGAAACTTGCGCAATTCATTTTCGCGGGCATTATTGCCTGGCTTATAGAACGGTGTTCCTTCCAACCCCTTTGGCAAATATTCCTGTTCTATAAAGTTACCTTCTCCCCTATGCGAATACTTATAGTCCTTGCCATAACCCATATTCTTCATCAGTTTGGTGGGTGCATTTCTAATGTGCAATGGCACTGGCAAATCTCCAGTTTGTTGCACCGTATGCAAAGCATTATTGATGGCTTCATAAGACGCATTACTCTTGGCAGATGACGCCAAATAAATGGCACATTGCGATAGTATAATCCTACTTTCTGGATAGCCAATTTTACTGACAGCATCGAAGGTTGCATTGGCTAACAAGAGTGCATTCGGGTTGGCATTACCCACATCTTCGCTTGCAAATATGAGCATACGCCTTGCAATAAACTGCACATCCTCGCCTCCCTCTATCATTCTTGCCAACCAATAGACAGCGCCATTAGGGTCGCTTCCTCGGATACTTTTTATAAAGGCAGAAATAATATCGTAGTGTTGTTCGCCCTTTTTATCGTACAAAGCAATCTTCCTTTGTGCTACCATCATTACCTCAGCATCGGTTATCGTGATGGTTTCTTTTTGGGTAGCTGCCAATGTCTGTACGACCAACTCCAGCAAGTTGAGGAGTTTGCGGGCATCTCCCCCACTAATCTTTATGAGGGCATCGGTTTCTTTCAGATTGATAGTCAATTGTTTCAGCTCGCTATCTTTTGCAATTGCCTCATTCAACAACTGTATTAAATCTTTTTCTTGCAATGGTTTTAATACATAGACCTGCGTTCTGCTTAGCAGGGCATTGTTTACTTCGAAGGAAGGATTTTCTGTTGTAGCCCCAATCAGTGTAATGATTCCCTTTTCTACTGCACCCAACAAGGCATCTTGTTGTCCTTTATTAAACCGATGAATCTCGTCTATAAAAAGAATGGCTTTGTTGGTTTGCTTGGATTGTTCTATCACTTCTCGCACTTCTTTCACGCCACTATTGATGGCACTTAGCTGAAAGTAAGGCACTTGCATGGTTTGTGCAATAATATTGGCGATAGTGGTTTTGCCTACACCGGGCGGTCCCCATAAAATGATGGATGGTAAGTTGCCCTGTAATATCGAGGTACGCAAGATGCTGCTCTTTCCTGTAAGGTGCTCCTGCCCTACTAGCTCATCTAAAGTACTAGGGCGCATTCTTTCTGCTAACGGTATATTATTAGTCATTGTTTTATTTTAATACATAGTTACATAATAACCCAAGAAGGCCAATGTTTATACCTTTCTGTACTATGTACCTATTTTATCTTGTATATATTTCTATTTTACAAATCTTTTGTCATCCAGACATTGCAGGACGAATGTCCCGAATTGCCCATCCGTTCCTTTACCTCTCTAAATCCTTGCTTGGTATAGATGGCAATTGCAGTGTTGAAGTTGGGCAA
>CAISCV010000242.1 GCA_903883945.1 uncultured Chitinophagaceae bacterium
CTATGGTCGGGTGAGCCTGTAAGTGATACAACTTATAAAGACTATTACCTACATCTACCCGCAGTAAGGGAAGCCTTGGCTAGGGAAGATTATCGTGCGGCAGATACCTTAATCCAAAAGCTGCAAGGGCATTATAGTCAGGCATATATGGCTTTGGGAACCCTTTATCTTCATTTGAATCACGATACTGCAGTATCCAATTATTATCGTGATCTCAATTTGGATAGTTCCATCGCAAAGGTTCATTATACCGTTAACGGGGTAAACTTCGATAGGGAATACCTTGTTTCTCATCCTGATAAGGTAATTATCATAAAGCTGACTGCGAGTAAAAAGGGGGCCTTAAACTTTGATTTAAGCTTTAATAGTGTGTTACATTATGGTTTTGAAAAGAGTAACAACAGTATCAAAGCCGTTGGATACGCGCCTTACAGACAAGATGCTTCTGCGAGAGGTACAGTTGGAAAGATATTTTATGATGCCAACAGAGGGATTCATTTTGCTTCGAATGTTGCTGTAAAAACAAAAAATGGCATACAAACAGTTGGTGATTCTACTATTAATATTTCAGGAGCAACCGAAGCTTTCATCTATGTTTCATTAGCTACAAGCTTCAATGGGTTTGATAAGGACCCTGTAAAACAAGGTAAACCCTACAAACCTGTTGCGGAAAGTATACTTCAAAAGGCAATGGCTAAAAATTATGATGCTATAAAGAAAGCCCATATTGCCGATTACAGACGTTTGTTTGCAAGGGTCAATTTGCAACTTGGTTCTTTTACAACCGACAAGTCACAACCCACCGATAAACGATTGCAGTTATATGGTACAGGTGCTGAGGACAAAGCCTTAGAAGCCTTGTATTTTAACTTTGGCAGGTACTTGTTAATCAGCAGTTCCCGCACACCAAACATACCTGCCAACTTACAAGGAATCTGGAGTTATTATGTTCGTCCACCTTGGCAATGTAACTACACCACCAACATCAACGCGCAAGAAAACTATTGGCCTTCAGAAACAACTAATCTTTCCGAATTGCATTTATCGTTACTTGGGCAGATAGAAAACATTTCTAAAACAGGCGCTGCCAATGCCCATAACTTCTATAATTGCAGGGGATGGAACTGTGCCCACAACTCGGATATTTGGGCGATGAGCAACCCGGTAGGTGACAGGCTTGGACGACCTAGATGGAGCAACTTCTCTATGGGTGGTGCATGGCTCAGTACACATATTTGGGAACACTTTTCCTTCTCACAGGACACTGCTTATCTAAAACAAAAAGGCTATCCGATTCTGAAAGGTGCTGCACAATTTTGTATGGACTTTTTAGTGAAGGATAAAAAAGACAACTATATCACTTCTCCCTCTACCTCACCAGAAAACTCTTTCTACACGGATGCAGGCTATAATGGGTCGGTATTGTATGGTGGCACAGCAGATTTGGCGATTGTAAGAGAATGTTTTATCAAGACAATTAAAGCTGCGAAAGTGCTGAAAATAGATGCAGGCTTTATCGATTCAATTCAAAACAAACTGGATAATCTTCATCCCTATCAGATTGGGGCAGAAGGTAAATTGCAAGAATGGTATTACGATTGGAAAGATCCTGAACCTACACACAGACACCAGTCGCACCTGATTGGGTTGTTTCCTGGCGAACACATCAGTGTAGACAAAACACCTGAACTAGCTAATGCTTGTAAAAGAACCTTAGAGATTAAAGGTGATGAAACAACAGGTTGGAGCAAAGGTTGGCGCATTAACCTTTGGGCAAGATTGAAAGACGGCAACCATGCCTATAAAATGTATCGAGAGTTATTACGCTATCTGCCACCCATTGGAGATACCATTATTTACAACGGACCGGGTGGCACTTACCCCAATCTATTAGATGCTTGTCCGCCGTTTCAGATAGATGGCAACTTTGGCGGAACTGCTGCTGTTGCCGAAATGTTGTTGCAATCAACCGATGAGGAGATTATTTTATTACCCGCACTTCCATATGCTTGGTCAACAGGCGAAGTAAAAGGATTGAAGGCTAGGGGAGGTTTTACGGTAGATATTAAGTGGGATAAGGGTAAAGTGATTAATTATAAAATAGTATCTAAATCTCCTAGAAAAGTTAAAGTTTCTATGAGTAATAAGACAGCGTTGATAACTTCGAGTGTAAAGTGATTATAAACAAAAAGTGCAGCCTTTATCAAGCTGCACTTTTTTATTTTTATTAAAGACTAATTACTTACAAGTTCTTGTTTTGCTTCCACCCAATTGATTATTTGTTCTGCGTATTCAATACCCGCAATTGCTACTTTAGCATTGGATGCTCCATCATATCCCATAGACAAGTGCAATACATCATAAGCACTATTGAATCTGTGTAATACTTTCTTATCTACTTTAGATAATTCTTCCTGATACCAATCAACACTCTTTCTACCCTTTTTCTATGTCTCACAGCATTATTTGCATGTTATATAGCATTTTAATAAAAAGGGTTTTATTGAAAAATGTTAATGAGATCCCACAATCCTTACAGCAGATTGAGTAAGATTAATTACAATATTAGCAGACCATTTAATTTAAACGGTAGTTAGAAGAATATTTTTGAGCCTAACGGAGTCATCATCCATTAATTGGTTCTAATAAGCTGTAAGAAAGAAATAAATATTTTAACACGCTACACTTCTTTGAAAGGACATCTGATTTCACTCTATTGCTTTGCTAAAAATACATCATAACCAAAGCGCAATAGAGTAGCAGTTACTATGCAGAGAAAGAATACGCGTATGAATTTATTGCCTTTCCTGATGGCAAATCTTGCCCCTAGAATTCCACCAACGGAATTGCATACAGCCATTGGTAATGCAATTCCCCAGATGATTTTACCTTTTAAAATGAATAATATGATAGAACCCATATTGGTAGCAACATTTACCATCTTTGCTTTGGAAGACGATTGAAGAAAGTCGTAACCCATCAATCCTACAAATGCTAAAACTAAAAAGCTGCCAGTTCCGGGGCCCACAAAACCATCGTAAATACCAATAATCAGACTGATGCAGATGCCGTAGATGAATTTTGTACGGGTTGAATGATCTCTCGCTTGTAGCTGTCCAAAATCTTTTTTAAAGTAGGTATAGATAAGCACGATAGATAATAGCACAAACAGTAATGGTTTCATGAAGGCATTGCTGACAATGGTAAGCAGAAAAGACCCAGAGAAAGCAGCCACAAATGCAAGACACATCATGATGATTAATAGTTTCCACTCTGGCTTGTGTTTACGAACATATTGATATGCCGCAAAGCTAGTCCCGCTGAAAGCAGGAATTTTTAAGGTACCTATTACTGTAGCAACAGGAATCTGTGGTAGTAATAGCAGACTGAAAGGCAACTGAATTAAACCACCACCACCGACAATTGCATCGACAAAGCCTGCAGAAAATGATACTGCACACAACAAAAGAAGGGTAAATGAAAGTGTAATCATTATAAATGAGTTGAATCAAAAGTAAATGCTTATTGCAAAATATAGGTTAAAGTCTGTTTCTTACAGTTAATGTAACATTCAGACTTGTAAGCGATGAATGCTGCCTGTAGGTATAGCTAATTTGAATAGTAAAGAGAGGAGGAAATTATGAAAAAGGAAAAAGTTTTTAATAATTAGATGTACATACATATATTTGCATCGTAAATGAAATTAGAAGAAGCAATAAAGAGTACAAAGTTTAAGAGTGAGGTGCACAAAGCAGTACTACATATCCTTTATACAGCATGGTGGTTGAAGTCTGTTGGTGCGAAAGAATTGAAAGAATTTGGATTGACACATGAGCAATACAACGTACTAAGAATATTGAAAGGAAAGCATCCTGAACAGATGTGTGTAAGAGATATTGCAAGTAGGATGATTGAGAAGAGTTCAAACGTACCAAGGATTATAGACCGTTTGGAGTTAAAAAAACTGGTGAAAAGAAATACGTCTACTGTCGATAAGAGAGAGACTGTTATAACCATTACGCAGGGGGGGGTAGCGCTATTGGCGGCAAGTACTTTGGTAATAGAGGAGCGAATGAGTAAACAATTTTTACTTGGTGAAGAGGAGGCGGTGACGCTGAATATTCTGTTAGAAAAGATTAGGGAAATAGCGTAAATTTTTTTTAAATAAATACGTGTATATACATTTATATAAAATAAAAAGGAAATAAAATGAAAACAATATTGCATAAAGCTAACACAAGAGGTCATGCAAATCATGGATGGTTAAACAGCTACCACACCTTTAGTTTTGCTGGGTATTATGAACCAACAAGGATACATTTTGGGGCACTACGCGTTCTGAATGATGATACGGTGGCAGGAGGAATGGGTTTTGGGAAACATCCACACGATAATATGGAGATAGTATCCATCCCATTAAGTGGCGATTTGGAGCATCAGGATAGTACTGGTCGCCATGAAATAATAAAGGAAGGCGATGTTCAAATTATGAATGCAGGAAGTGGAATTTCGCACAGCGAAAAGAATGCAAGCCACCATCAGGAAGTGAAATTCTTACAGATATGGGTGTTGCCAAAAGAAAAGAACATTACCCCTCGATATGAGCAAAAGTCTTTTCCATTAGCAGAAAGAAAAAACAAATTACAGTTAGTTGTTGCGCCTGATGATGCCCATGCAGTATGGATAAACCAGAATGCTTGGTTTACACTTGGCAGTTTTGAAAAAGATATTACTTCCAACTATCAATTGCACAATGCTTCAAGTGGTGTTTATGCCTTTGTAATCAAGGGTAATATTACTTTGAATGGTGTCGCTTTGGAAGAAAGGGATGGTTTAGGCATCAAGGATATTACAGAAATAGACATTAAAGCAGATAGCGATACCGAGGTTTTATTGATGGAAATTCCGATGCAATTAAACTAAGAAAGTAATAAGTATTAGGTTTTAAGTACCCAGCCATAATTATAATATAGATAAAATTCTAAGTTGAAGGTTGAAAAGAGTTTATTTATCATAAACTTAATTGTGGCTGAGTACTTAAGTTTAATTACTTAATACCTACTACTTACAACTTAAAACAATGATTTTTTATGAACAGGACAATTAAAAGCATAATTTATGCAAACATGGTGGATATGGGTGGCTTTCCTGTAAGGCAAGCTTTTCCTTCTGTAAAGGCAGCGCAAATAGATCCGTTTTTGCTATTGCATCACGCCAATGTAAAAGTACCTACGTATATTCCTACTAACAAAGCCGGCGTTGGGCCACATCCACATAGAGGGTTTTCTCCGGTTACTTTTATCTTTAAGGGAGGAGTTCACCACCAGGATAGCAGGGGTAATAATAATGTAATTTATGAAGGCGGTACTCAATGGATGAACGCTGGAATGGGTGTAATCCATAGTGAACGCCCCCCGCATGATATTCATGAGATAGGTGGTGTGCAAGAGATAATTCAGCTTTGGGTGAACACACCTGCAAAGCATAAAATGGATCAGCCTGTATATCTACCTGCAAGTAAAGAAGAGATTCCTTTTATTGAATCAGCAGATAAATTGGCTAGAGTAAATATTATTTCAGGAGAATTGAATGGCATTAAAGGAATCATCCCAACCTTATCTCCTGTAAACACTTTTACTGCAGATATTAAACAAGGCGGTCGGTTTCAATTTACAATTCCTGCTACCCACAATGCTTTTGTGTATGTTTTGGGAGGAAAGATTATAGTAGATGGGAAGGAGGAAGTGCTTGCAAATTATCTCTCTATTTTCAATAATGACGGCGAAGGGTTTTTAATTGAGGCATTAGAAGAAGCCAAATTAATGATTGGCACAGGCGAATCTTTAAATGAACCCGTAGCCTCTCACGGTCCATTTGTAATGAATACCCAAACAGAAATAATGGAGGCATTCAAAGACTATCAATTGGGAAAGATGGGGGTACTCATTGAGTCGTAAGTGGTAAGGAATAAGTCGTAAGGAAAAAACGACTTATTGCTTTCTACTTATGACTTATTACTTACGACTAAATACTTTTTTAATAACATCCCTTCAATGGGGCAAAAACAAAAAAAATGGCTACTTACAAATTAGACGCTATGCACAGCGAAATCACTTTTAAAGTGAAACACTTAATGATTAGTACAGTTACAGGAAACTTTACTACGTTCGATGCAACAATGGAAGCTGAAGCAGACGACTTCAGCGATGCAAAAATTAGCTTTACTGCTGATGTTGCAAGTATCTCTACCGGAAATGAACAAAGAGATGGTCACCTGAAGAGTGCAGATTTCTTTGATGCAGAAAAATTCCCTGCAATCTCTTTCGCCTCTTCTTCTTTCAAACACAAAAGTGGAAGTGACTACGAATTAACAGGCGATTTAACCATCAAAGACACGACTGCTCCAGTTACATTGGCTGTAGAATATGGTGGCGCTATGACTGACTTCTACGGTCAATCTAAAGTTGGGTTTGAATTGTCTGCAAAGATTAGTCGTGCAGCATTTGGTCTTACCTGGAGTGCCGTTACCGAAGCAGGTGGCGTTGTAGTAAGCGACGAAGTGAAGCTACAATTATCCGTTCAGTTGGTAAAACAAGCATAAAGAAGTTATAAGTAGTAGGTAATAGGTTTTAGGTACTAAGCATTTCTTACCTATTACTTATTACTTAAAACTTAATACTATCTTTCTTTCATCAATCAATATAAAACAAATGAACATTGCAAAACAAATTCCGGCTTTCTTATTAGCCTTTGTATTTATTGTATTTGGACTAAACTTCTTCTTGCATTTTATGGCAATGCCACCAATGAGTGGTGATGCAGGAGCCTTTGCTGGCTTACTTTACACGAGTGGTTACCTCACTTTTGTAAAAGTATTGGAAGTATCTATTGGCATTTTATTACTTATCAAACCAACAAGGGCATTGGCATTGTTACTCATTGCGCCTATTACAGTGAACATTATGTTGTTCGAAGTATTTCTTGCAAATAAACCAGGCATTGGCGTGGCTTTAGTGTTGATTAATGCTATTGGTATTTTCCTTTCTAAAGAGAAGTATTTAGGCATTATAGCTAAGTAATACCTTGCTTTAAAAGTCTGTTGCCTCCTAATATCTCCTTACAAAAGATATCAGGAGGCTTTTTTTGTTACAAAACGAATCAGTTAATAACTGAAATCTAATTGTTATTAAACAGTAATGCAAATTATCGTTTGGTACAATACATTTGCGCAGATGAAAATGATGATGATGAAGGCTGTATATTTTGCGTTTTTTCTTTTTTTATTTGCATGCAACACAAATAGTAGTCAACCCAAAAATAATTTTAAGGCTAACGTTAATGAACCTCTTAGTCAGGATGAATTGGTGGAAACTGGACAAAGTTTGTTCTTGCAAAAATGTGCAAGCTGCCATGCAGTAAATATGAATTTGACTGGTCCTGCCTTAAAAGGGGTTGAAAAACGTTGGTATAACAAAGAAGATCTGTATGCATTTATAAGGAATTCGCAACAAATAATTGGTAAAGATGCGTATGCTAAAGACTTATTTGAAAGCAACCACAAAATTCCGATGCCTCCATTCACAGACTTAAAAGATGCTGACATAACGGCCATATTAGCTTACGTAAAAAATGCTTCTGTTTCTGCCAGACACTAACGCACTTTAGTTTTGAGTTATGAAATATAAGTTATGACTAATATACTTAGAAGTTAGTTAATTCGTTTTGATACTAATGGAGTTAACACGACTTACTCCCCATAATTTTTAATTCATAACTAACAATTCATGCCCTCAAGCCTTTTCACTTACCTCAAATACTTCTGCTACATCGCATGGAACTGGAATATTGTGATTGCCATTTATATTATTTATCACGAAATAAAAGGTGAAAAAAAGTATGGTATCGACACCATTGGCATAAATAATTTAGATGAATTAGACAGCAAACATCTGGACAATGCCACTATTTATATGCCGGCAGTTTATCCGATGCTTGAAATGGTTTTTGAGAAAATAAACGTCAAAAACCTACATCATCTGTTGGATATTGGTTGCGGTAAAGGGAGGGCCATCTGTGTGGCTGTCGAAATGGGTTGTAAAAAGGTGAGTGGAATAGATTTTTCCAAGGAACTATGTATGGATGCGCTACAGAATCTCACCATTGTTCAACAAAAACATCCTTCCCTTCAAGCTAAGATTATTAATAGCGATGCCTTTACCTATACGATTCCTCCCGATGTAGATGCCATCTTTCTATTTAATCCTTTCGATGATTTCTTAATGAAGGAAGTGGTTAAGAATATAGAACTTTCTTTGCAACTGAATCCAAGATCCATTCAGATTATCTACGCCAATCCACTTTGTAAAGATCCTTTTATAAAGGCAGGATTTAAGGAAACCTTCCACAGTAAGAAGATGCGCTATATTGAAGTAAGCATTCTGGAGAAATGATTATATGCTTCTAAAACTTGTTAAGCAATTGAACATAAATACGCATGAACAGGAAAATTAATTTAGGTTAATTTGAGGCAGTTATAGCTCAAAAACCAAGATTAAAAGGGTTGGGCTATTTTTATCTAATTGCTTTCATATTAAATAGGTCAAAAGGCTGGTTTTTACTTAATTCTAGTTACGAGTAAAATTTCTTTAAATGATAAGCAAACAAATACCATTTAATCATAAGTCAAAAACCATATCCAACAACTATCTCCTCTTTATAAATCACGCCGAAATAGTTTTATTAAAGTGACTATCAACAATATTGGTTTATTTAAACCAGACATTTAGCAGAATTATTTTATTCTATAACAGTATTTGTTCCTTAATTGTATCTTTTGAAATAATATCTGGTTATAAAATGTTGATTTTTAATGCCTTTTTTAATTTAAGCTTTTATAAAATACCAAAAGGACTTCCCTTTGCTAACTAACCGTTATTTTTAATCGCTAAAAAATATACAATCATTAAATAAAACAACCTAAAATGAGCAAAAAGTTAATCAACCAAGTAGCTATTGTTACTGGTGCAAGCAGTGGAATTGGTGCTGGCGTAGCAAAATCGTTAGCTGCCGAAGGTGCAATTGTGGTGGTTAATTATCCGGTAGCCGCTAATAAAGACGCTGCCGAAGCCGTGGTTACCGAAATAAGTACCAAAGGTGGCAGGGCCATTTCCATCCAATGCGATGTGAGCAAAGAAGCCGATGTGCAACAGATGTTTGCTAGCACCGTTGCCGAATTTGGCACCGTTGATATTTTGGTGAACAATGCAGGCATCCAAAAAGATTCCCCTTTCGAAACCATGACTTTAGACCAGTGGAATCTGGTGATGGGCATCAACCTTACCGGCTTGTTTTTATGCGCCAGAGAAGCTGTTAAAGAATTTTTAAGAAGGGGTATTGATCCTGCCAAGTCTAAAGCAGCGGGTAAAATTATCTGTATGAGTAGTGTGCACGAAGTAATACCATGGGCGGGTCATGCCAACTATGCCGCAAGTAAAGGAGGGATGATGTTGTTGATGAAAAGCCTTTCGCAGGAATTTGCGCATAAAAAAATCCGCATCAATAGTATTTGTCCGGGTGCCATTCAAACGCCTATCAACCGTAGTGCATGGGAAACGCCCGAGGCTTTGGAAAGCTTGTTAACCCTTATACCGTATAAAAGAATTGGTCAGCCAGAAGATATTGGCAATGCTGCCGTTTGGTTGGCAAGCGACGATAGCGATTATATAAATGGCATCTCATTGTTTGTGGATGGCGGTATGACCTTGTACCCTGGTTTTACTACGAATGGATAGTTGATTTTTGCCACAAAGGCACAAAGGAGGAACGAAACAAAAATTAAAACAGAGGTGGGTGGAAACTTTAATAGATTAAAGTATCCACCCATATTTTCTTTAAGATTAACTTTATTCAAACCCCAACCCTAGAATCATTTCTTTCAATTCGCCTGGTTTTAGGTCTTCCTTTTCAGATTTGTCATAAATAGTGAGTAAATAAACAGTGCTCGAATGGTAATAAAAATAAGTAAGTGCTCTCGCGCCACCGCTTTTTCCTTTTCCTTTTGAAGCAATGGCAATTCTAATTTTATAACAATTATTTCCAATGAAAGTCCCCGATTCGGGCTTGGTATTTAGGGTTTCAATCAGTAAAGCAAATTCTTCTTTCATGGAAGGGAATTTCTTTACAAGCCTTTTCAGTTCTTTTTCAAATCGGCTGGTAGGAAGAATTTTATAGCTCATTTAATAGTTCTTGAGCTGTTTTAAGTTTCAAATTTCCTTTTTTATGTTCTTTTATTTCTTTGGCTGCAACTTGTAAATCCTCAAAAAGTTTTGCCTTGGAACTGGAAAAAGGTTTTACCTCCTTCACAAATGAAAGACTACGTAACACTTCCAACCCAAAAGGAACTTTATTATCTGGAATATCTACCAATACTTTCATGGTTACTTGTTTATTTACAAACAAAAATAGCCTTTTCAATTATATATCCTACCAAACCTATCACATATAAATGAGCAAAATAGTGTCTTTTTCTATCTAATTGGCAAATCTTTGTGCTTCTTTCTGCCTTTCTGCCTTTGTGGCAAACTTTAAAAACATATTTTTGGCGCATGTGGATTATCTGTAAAAAAGAATGGCAGCAGTTTTTTAGTAGCCTCACCGGCTACCTCGCCATTATTGTTTTTTTGTTGCTGAATGGTCTCCTGCTTTTTGTGTTTCCCGATAGCAACGTGCTAGACTTTGGCTATGCCTCTTTGGGCAGTTTCTTCACCACCGCTCCCTTTATCTTGTTGTTTCTCGTTCCTACTATTACGATGCGTAGTATTGCCGAAGAATATAAAAGTGGCACGTTCGAAATTCTTAAAACCCTTCCCCTAAAGCCTTCCCAGATAGTGGGCGGCAAGTTCTTTGGAGCGTTGCTGATAGTGGTAGCAGCGTTGGTGCCTACGGTTATTTACGCCGTTTCCATCCAGCAACTCAGTAGTATTGGCGGTATAGATGTAGGTGCCACTATGGGCAGTTATTTTGGTTTGGTGGCACTTGGCGCGGTGTATACTGCGGTGGGCATCTGTGCCAGTAGCTTTACCAACAACACGGTGGTGGCGTTTATTGCAGGTGCTTTTGTGTGTTTTTTGCTGTATAATGGCTTTGATGCCATTAGTAAACTGCCTGTTTTTAAGTCGGGTGCAGATTACTATATAGACATGATAGGCATTCATGCACACTACCGTAGCATTAGTAGAGGGGTGGTAGATTTGAAGGATATTATTTATTTTGTGGGATTAATTTTATTGTTTCTGTTCATTACCCAACGAAATATTAGTCGGAAATGATGATAAAACGTTTACCGTTGAGCGCATACCGTTTTCAGTTTATCGATTACCGTTTACTGTCGGTGGTTTATAGATGAAAATTGAACGAAATAAGTACGCCGTCAACGAATTACGATTCACCGTAATTGATTAGCGGATAGCAGTTAATGATTAACGGTATGCAGTAGACCATTAACTGCATACAGTAACGGAACAACTGCTAACAGTGAAGTTTTAACTGCATGCAGTGAGCCTTTAACTGTTAGCAGTAATTGATTAACTGCTTGCAGTGAGCGAATAACTGCGAAACTGAAATGGATTTTTACATATAAAAAGACAATGAGTAGACTACTGAATTATAAATATAGTTGGGCAATATTAACTGCTTTGTTCATCGCCTTGGTGTATACGTCCTCTTTTTTCGATTATCGGATAGATCTCACTGCCGAGAAGCGTTTCAGCATCAATTCGTCTACCAAAAAATTGTTTAACCAGGTAGATGATGTGGTAAAAGTGCAGGTTTTTTTAACGGGCGATTTACCTGCCGATTACAAAAAACTAAGCCTAGCCACCAAAGATTTTCTGGAGGAGATGAAGCAGGTTTCTAACCATAAAATAGAAATCAGTTTCGAGAAACCGGGCGACGATTTAAAGGATGATACCACAAAAGGAATGCTCTATGATAGTCTTGCTCGCTTGGGTGTGGTGTTTGAAAGAAGCGAAGTTTCCGAAAAAAGCAACGAAAAAGAAACCAATCAACTCATTATTCCTGCTGCCTTGGTAAGCTATAAAGACAAGCGACCAATTGCGGTTGATTTGCGGAGCAGTAAAAAGGTTTACAAGCAATACAACGTAATAAACGACAACCCGCAGGAAGATGTAGAAGCTACCCGCAATGCTGCCGAAGCGTTGCTGGAGTTTAAGTTTGCCAATGCCATCGATAAACTTACCCGCACCACTGTTCCGGTAATTGCCTATACCATTGGTAATGGCGAACCGATAGATAAAACCGTGAACGACTTGGGTGAAAGCCTTCGGACGGAATATAAATTGGGTATTTTCGATTTGAAGGCGGCCTACCCCGATCCTTCTAAGATTAATGCCCTACTTATCGTAAAACCTACGACCCCTTTTAGCGATGAGGACAAGCTAAAGCTCGATCAGTATGTAATGAACGGAGGGAAGATTATCTGGTGTATCGATAAGTTGCACGCCGAATTGGATAGCCTCATGCGCAGCAAATCGGACTATGTGGCTTACGACCGGGGGTTGAATATTGATGACCTCTTGTTTAAATATGGCGTTCGCATCAACGGCGATCTATTGCAGGATTTAAGCTGTGCCAAACTGCCGTTGGTAGTTGGGTACAACCCCGACAAAAGTCCTCGGATGCAACGGGTGCCTTGGCCCTATTACCCTTTGCTTGCTTCTACCAACAACAACCCTATCTCCAAAAATTTAGATAAAGTATTGCCCATTTTTCCTTCCAGCATCGATACGGTAAAGGCCGAAGGGATAAACAAAACCATTCTTTTGGCAAGTGATACAAATAGCCGTGTGTTGGGTTCGCCTGCTTTGGTAAGTGTAAACAGTGTGAAAACGGAGGAAGACTTTAGAAGTTTTACCCGGAGCTATGTGCCTGTTGCAGTACTTTTGGAAGGAAAATTCAGGTCTTTATTTGCCAACAGGTTAACCAATGTGGTTACCGATTCTGTAGAAAAGGCAACGGGAAAACCCTATTTGTCAATTGGGAATTTAGAAAGCAAACAGATCGTAATGTCCGATGCAGATATGGTAACGAATGCCATTTCGGAAACCACCGGGCCTTTATCGATGGGCGAGCTTCCATTTGACAGTTATCGGTTTGCAAACCGGGAATTTCTACTAAATTGCGTGGATTATCTGGTTAGTAATAATGGCATCTTCCAAACCCGCAACAAAGAGTTCACCTTGCGGTTATTGGATAAGAAAAAAGTAGAAGCCGAGCGAACGGAATGGCAATTTATAAATATTGTGGCCCCCATCGCTTTGCTGATATTGATAGGAATGATTTTGCAATGGATCCGAAAAAGAAAATACGCATTATAAGTTGTAGGTATTAAGCAATAAGTTCTAAATTTAAGAAAATGCTTACTTAAAACCTAATACTTAGTACTTAATACTACTTTTGATTTACGACTTATGCCTGAAGAAAATTTAAATACTATTACAGAAGGAATCCCCACTTCCCTCTCTTCTTCCATTGAGCATTTGGTGGTAGATAGTCGAAAAGTTATTTTCCCTAAAACATCTTTATTCTTTGCCCTTCATGGGGTAAGAAAAGATGGGCACGAATACATAAAAGAAGCATACGAAAAAGGGGTTCGCCATTTTGTAATAAGCCGACGGGTGGATACGACCCATTATATAGGTGCCGATTTTTTTCTGGTGCCTAGTTCATTAAAGGCTTTACAAATATTAGCGGCTATCCATCGCGCCGGATTTGATTATCCCGTAATTGGCATCACCGGAAGCAATGGAAAAACGATTGTAAAAGAATGGTTATACCAATTACTAAACCCCGATTATAATATTGTTCGGAGCCCTCGTAGTTACAACTCGCAAATAGGCGTTCCGTTAAGTGTGTGGCAGATGACTGCCGAACATACCCTTGCCATTTTCGAAGCGGGCATCTCTACTTCGCGCGAAATGCCGGCACTAGCAGGTGTAATTCAACCAACTATTGGTATTTTAACGAGCATTGGCGAAGCCCATAATGGGGGTTTTGTAGACACCAAACAGAAGATACTAGAGAAGATGCAGTTGTTTTCGCTTTGCAAGCACCTTATCTATTGTCGAGAATCGATAGACGACCATCTGGATATTGAGGAAATTAAAACCAACCTTTTTCAGCAAAACATAGCGTTGTTTTCTTGGAGCAGAGAAACCAATGCAACCCTGAAGGTATTGGCTGAAATGAAAAACGAGCATTCCACGCAGGTTTTCTTTACCTATAACAGTACAAACTATTCTATTTCGATTCCTTTTACGGATAAGGCTTCTTTAGATAATGCCATCACCTGTATCTGTACGCTGTTTTTGCTGGAAATTCCGTTTGCAACTATTCAAGAACGCATTTCGCAACTGCAACCATTGGAGATGCGCTTGCAATTGAAGAAAGGCATCAACAACTGCCACGTTTTAAACGATAGTTACAGCAACGATTTGTCTTCTCTAAGCATTGCTTTAGATTATTTGCAGCAGCAAGCGGGTAACAATCCCACAACCGTTATCCTTTCGGATATTCCACAATCTGGAATGCACGAGGAAGTGCTCTATCACTTGGTGGCAAATGAACTAGAGCAAAGAAATGTTAATCGGTTGATTGGTATTGGCAAATCTATTACCCAGTATCAAGCTGTTTTTGATGAGGCTGTGCCCGAAAAAAGTTTCTACGTAACCACCGATCTTTTTTTAAGTGAATATACCGGCAAAGCATTGGCTGAAAGGAAGTTTCATAACGAATTTATCTTGCTGAAAGGAGCGCGTATCTTTTCTTTTGAACGCATAAACAATTGGCTAGAACAAAAAGTGCATCAGACAGTAATGGAAATAAACCTTACTGCCATGGTTCATAATCTAAAAGAATACCAACAAAAACTTTTACCAACTACCAAGCTGATGGCAATGGTAAAAGCGTTTAGTTATGGTAGCGGAAGTGTGGAAGTAGCCCGCTTATTACAGTTTTATAAAGTAGATTATCTGGCTGTTGCCTATGCAGATGAGGGGGTTGAACTTCGGTTGGGCGGCATCACCCTTCCGATAATGGTGATGAATGTGGATGAAGCAGGTTTTGACGCTTTATTAGAACATACCCTCGAGCCAGAAATTTATTCGTTCTCTATTTACCATACTTTACACGAATATTTACTAAAACAAGGCATCACCAAGTTCCCGGTACACGTAAAACTAAATACCGGAATGAACCGTTTGGGCTTTGATGTAGAAGAAGTGGCAGCATTGGGCAAGCAACTAGCAAAGCACAACACCATGTTGGTGAAAAGTGTATTTAGTCATTTAGTAGGTAGCGAATCTGCCGAATTCGACGACTTTACCCAACAGCAGGCATCTCTTTTTGAAACGGCTGTCGATGTTTTACAAACACATTTGAATTATTCTTTTATAAAACACCTCGCCAACTCATCGGGTATCTTCAGACATCCCCATTTACAATACGATATGGTACGCCTTGGTATCGGATTATACGGCGTTGATAGCGCCAATGGAAATGAGATCAACCTGATACCTGTTGCCACCCTGAAAAGTACTATTGCACAGATAAGAAACGTAAAAGCAGGAGAAACCGTAAGCTATAATCGCAGGGGAGTTTTGAAAAGGGATAGCGTTGTTGCCACCATTCGTATTGGTTATGCGGATGGTTACAGCAGAAGATTGGGCAATGGAGTGGGTAGTCTTTTTATCAATGGACAATTAGCCCCTGTTGTAGGGACTGTTTGTATGGATATGCTGATGATAGATGTTACCGATATACCCAACGTAAAAGAGGGTGACTCGGTAGAACTGTTTGGGACTAATTTACCTATTCAACAAATAGCAAAATGGTCTGAAACAATCCCTTATGAGGTAATGACGGGCATTAGTCAGCGGGTGAAGCGGGTGTATGTGGAGGAATAAAGAAGTTTTAAAAGCTTACCTGTACATTTATTTTATCACCCCCTTCTTCATTAAGGTTAAAAACCGAAGCATTGCTTGCATATTGCGGATATCATCTACAATTAGAATGAAATTTTTTCCGGCTTGTTTCTGGTGCTTTTTGGTTCAATAAAAACCTTTCTTTTTAGCAAAGTATTCTCTAATATACCCTGCCAGATATCGAACAACTCATTGGTAACATCAATTAAAGTTCATTAATGTTTAAATAAACCCCACCTATCTTACATTAATTCCCAACTTTATCTTCATTTATCCTATCAACAAACTGCAAAATAAAGGCGGATTTATAATGTTGCACCACTATTGTTATATTTGTCCGAAGAAAAGGAGTGACTATTTAAAATTTTTTTTATCATAGATAACATTAAATATGAATTACAACATATCATTTCAGGAGAGAGCGAAACTAGGTATGGAAATAATATCCAAACAACAACCCATTTCCTTACAGGCTGCAAAAAAGCAAGTGGAAAAGTTGAAGAAACTGAGTACACAAAAGAACAAGAAGCAACGTTCTTAAAAGAGTTTATCAATCAAAACAACTATTGGGTTGACTTTGATATAACCGAAGAAACCAAAATTGGCGAAGGGGCGGAACAAAAAGTTTATTTATCTCCCGATAATAAGTACGTACTAAAGCTAAATGATAGTATCTATTATTCGTTTTGGCTAGACTATCTCCATAACCTTTTACTTCATAATTATTTTTTCCCGGATACTAGTTATCAGTTGATGGGCTTCAAGGAAACGATCGACACTATGTATGCTGTTGTAAAACAACCTTTCATACAGTTTACCGAACCTACTAATATCAGCTTGGTAAGGCAATTCCTAAATGCAAATGGGTTTGAAATCAAAAAAAACAATGATTATATCAATAAAGAGCTAGGTATAATTATAGAAGACCTTCACGATGAAAATGTATTGATAAAGCAGAAAGTATTGTTCTTTATTGATACAGTGTTCTATTTAACGCCAAAATTTTATGACTGATTTAAAAGTGAAATGCAATTAAACCCCCACGTCCTTTATCACCCCCTTCTTCATTAAGGTCAAAAACCGTAGCATCGCCTCCATATTCTTAATATCATCTACTACCAAAAGGAAGTTCTTGCCAGCTTGTTTTAGCTTGGCTTTGTTGGTGCCGGTTTGTATATAGCCCAATATATTCTTAAATAATTCGGACTCAAAATAAGGCGAATCATTCTTATTGATAAAGTAACAACGCATAATATTCTCCTTTAGGCTCATCTTCTCGAAACCAAGAGTTACACCTGCCCAACGGCAACGGACTGTGGTAAACAAGTCTTCTACCTGCTCGGGTATTGGCCCAAAGCGATCAATCAGTTCGGTATGGAAGGCAAGTAGTTCTTCTTCATTTTCACAGTTATCCAAACGGGTATATAACGATAACCGCTCGGTAATACTCTCTACATAACTATCAGGCAGTAGAATTTCTAAGTCGGTATCAATGGTACAATCACTTACAAAGTCATCTTGCTTGGCAATTTCATCCTTAAATAGCTCTTTAAAAGAAGTACGCTTCAATTCCTTTACAGCTTCTTCCAATATCTTTTGATACATCTCAAAGCCTATCTCTGCCATAAAACCACTCTGTTCTCCACCCAATAAATTACCTGCACCACGTATGTCTAGGTCACGCATAGCAATCTGAAAACCACTTCCCAAATCACTGAACTGCTCTAATGTTTGCAGTCTTTTGCGGCTATCACTAGGCAGCGTACTCATTGGTGGCGCCAATAAATAACAGAAAGCTTTTTTGTTACTACGTCCTACCCTACCACGCAACTGGTGCAAGTCGCTCAAGCCAAACTGGTGTGCATTGTTGATAATGATGGTATTTACATTGGCAATATCTACCCCGCTTTCTACAATGTTGGTACAAACCAACACATCATACTTACGGTCGATGAAATCCATAATGCGCTCTTCCAGTTCATGACCTTCCAATTGCCCATGTGCAAAACCAATACTGATGTCGGGACATTGCGCTTGAATCAATGCAGCCATTTCCCCCAACCCTTGTACTCTGTTATGAATAAAGAAGACCTGTCCACCGCGGTTTGTTTCGAAGTAAATGGCTTCTCGAATAAACTCATCATTAAA
>CAISCV010000243.1 GCA_903883945.1 uncultured Chitinophagaceae bacterium
AATTAGAAGGATTCTTCAATTTTTGAGTAGCATCATTTGCAGGTGCAGGATTATCTGCTGGTTTAAACGTTTCTCCATGGAAAGTAACTTGCTTCTGCATTCCACCATCAAAGAAGAAAGTAACAAACTTTGTAAAGGCGCCATTGGTGCCACCATTAAAACCAAGAGTAACTACTTTAGAAGCACCTGGAGCAATCTTTTCTCCTTTTGTATATCCTTTTGGCGTGGTGCAACCACAACCAGCCTGTACATTTTGCAGGGTAACTGAATCAGAACTGATGTTTTTTACCGTTACCTGGTATTCTGTAGGTTTACCAAATACAATCTTTCCGAAATTGTAGTCGTCATTTGTAAACTGAAGTACTTTGGTGATGTCTTTCTTTTGGTCGATAACACCCGGGGTTGTAGTAGTTGAAATCTGTGCTTTGCTGATAGTTGTTGCAGCTAAGAAAACGCACAATAAAATAGTAATTCTTTTCATCTTGTTTAAATTTAGGTTGTAAAAGTATCTTATTATTTTTTCTTTTTACTAAATATCAAGCCAAAAATTTATTAGTAAAGAAACTTTAATAATTTTATATTCGTTGCCGAAGAATTTTCTTGTATTTGAGACATGCAAATGAATTGTGCATTTGTGTTGCTCTTCAATTATTTTTGCGCTATGGAAGAATCAATAAACTTGTCTTATAAAGACGATATGCTTTCCTACGATGGGTTTAGGAACGAGGTGCTACACGATTACCGTATGGCTATTTTTAGCAGAGAAGTTAGCCTTCTTGGTAGAAGAGAAGTACTGACAGGCAAAGCCAAGTTTGGTATTTTTGGTGATGGAAAGGAACTGGCTCAGATTGCCATGGCTAAATTTTTTAAACCAGGCGATTATAGAGCAGGATACTATCGTGATCAAACTTTTATGTTTGCCTCTGGCCTTGCTAGTGCCGATCAATTCTTTGCGCAACTATATGCAGATCCCGATATTAAAAATGAGCCTTGTAGTGCAGGCAGGCAGATGGTATCTCATTTTGCTTCTCGTTTTGTTGATGACAACGGCAACTGGCTTGACTTAGCTAACAGAAAAAATATTACTTCTGATATGGCACCTACTGCCTCCCAGATGCCCCGTGCTTTGGGATTGGCATTTGCCTCTAAGTGTTTTAGAAATACCCCACATCTCAGGCGCTACGATCATCTGAGTCACAATGGTAATGAGGTTTGCTTTTGTACCATTGGCGATGCAAGCACTAGCGAAGGTCACTTTCTGGAGGCCATTAATGCTGCGGGTGTTTTGCAGGTTCCCTTGGCTATTTTCGTTTGGGATGATGGTTATGGTATATCAGTACCAAAGTCTCAGCAAACTACCAAAGGATCTATTTCTGCTGCACTTAAAGGTTTCCAAAAGATAGATGGCACCAATGGCATTCAGATATATAAAGTGAAAGCGTGGGATTATCCTGGCATGTGTGAGGTTTTTGAAGAGGGTATACAAAAGGCCAGAGAAACACATACCCCGGTTTTATTCCATGTAGAAGAAGTAACCCAACCACAAGGTCATAGTACCAGCGGTAGCCATGAACGCTATAAGAAACCTGAAAGATTGCAATGGGAAAGAGACTGGGATTGTATTAAAAAGATGCGCGAATGGATTATTGAGAACGGAATTGGAAGTGAGGAAGAGTTGCAGGGTTTTGAAAATGAAGCAAAGTATCAGGCAAGGGACAGCAGGGATAAAGCCTGGGAAAACTATCTGTTACCAGTTAAATTACAGGTAGACAAAACGGTTGATTTGATAAAAGGTATCGTCGTAAATGATGTAGATACACAAGGTTATTTATTGAAGCTTTGTACTAGCCTTCAACAAAACCCCGAACATTTCCGTAGGCACATTCTACGTACGTTGGCTTTGGCAATAGATGCCGCACCTCATTCACCAACCATTGAGGTTGTAAAACAATATTATCAATTCCTGTTAGCACAAAACGCTAAGGTGTTTAATACCTTTTTATATAACGAAGGGCCTAAAAGCATTTTTAAAGTAGAAGAAGTAAGACCCTTAGTGCCTTTTGATGCTCCTCAGCTAAATGGGTATGAAATACTGAATAAGTATTTCGATGTGCTATTCACCAATAATCCTTATGTGTTTGCTTTCGGCGAAGATGTAGGTATGATTGGCGATGTAAACCAAGGCTTTGCTGGTCTTCAGTTAAAGCATGGTGAAAACAGGATTTTCGATACCGGCATTCGTGAACTAACCATTATTGGTCAGGCTATCGGGATGGCTTTGCGTGGATTGAGACCTATTGCTGAAATACAATACTTAGATTATGTGGTTTATGGGCTTCAACCATTAACCGATGATGTGGCTACCCTTCATTTCAGAACGTATGGTCAACAAAGTTGTCCGGTAATTATTCGTACTCGTGGGCATCGCTTAGAAGGTATCTGGCATAGTGGCAGCCCTATGGGAATGATAATTAATTCGTTGAGGGGTATGCACGTTTGTGTGCCTCGTAATATGGTTCAGGCGGTAGGTATGTATAATACGTTGCTTAAAGGCAACGACCCTGCTATTGTTGTTGAATGCTTGAATGGGTATCGTTTGAAAGAGAAAATGCCAGCTAACTTGTTAGAGTTAACTGTTCCATTAGGTGTTCCTGAAGTAATAAAAGAAGGGGATGATATTACCATTGTGTCTTATGGCTCTACCTTACGTATTATATATGATGCGGTTGAACGGTTAGAAAAAGAAGGTATCAGTTGTGAAATTATTGATGTGCAAACACTCCTGCCTTTTGATATCAATCACTTGATTGTTGCTTCGTTAAAGAAAACCAATCGTATCATCTTTATAGATGAAGACGTACCGGGTGGTGCTGCGGCTTACATGTACAATAAAGTGATGGAAGAACAAGATGGATACAAATGGGTGGATGTTGCCCCTAGAACATTAACTGGTAAAGCACATCGTCCGGGTTATGGCAGTGATGGTGACTATTTCAGTAAGCCTAATGCCGAAGAAATAGCGAGTACTATCCGTACAATGATTAATGAATAGCAGACTGTTAATATTATTGAAATAGCCGCTGATAAATTGTTTATTTCAGCGGCTCTTTTTATCACTTATCTCCAATGCTTATTCTACTGGCGTCACTATAAAACCCTTTTTTCTAAGTAAACTGATCACTCCCTTCTCACCTCCTAAATGTGCGGCACCTACTGCAAAGAAGGTGGACTTCTCTTTGGCTGCAGCAGTTATAACGGGTATCCAGTTGTTGTTTCTGTTGTTCAGCATCAATGCTTCATAGTTGCCGAAGTCTGGGTCTTTAACCGTCATTTCATACAAGGCATTGATGTCTTTTTTAAGGTATACAGCTAGCATCTCGTCGAAGCTTTTCTTGGTACTGTCCAGGCTAAACAAAAATTCTTTCAACATAGAGGCTTGTACTTTATATGGAATAGAATCTAATACTTTAAACTGATATTCTATACTTTCCAATCCCTTAGTAGGTATCTTTCTGTTTTTTGCCAGCTCTCCAAACCTCGTTTCCCATCCTTCGGGCGCACATCCCAGTAAAGAAGGAAATACCGCACTCATCAACAAGATAGGTTTTGCTTTTGCCATCAGTTGTATGGGCATGCTTGCCCTATCCATAAAGATATGGCTCATACTATCGTAGTCTGTTTTGCTTACCAGGTTCTCTAAGCTTTGTCCTTTATCCATCAACATCCCTTTCATAGCCTTCGACATCATATCCGGGTCGCTCGTATTAATCTCGAGGTATAGTTGTTGGGTGGCTGTAAAACTTTGGTTTAACAAAGCATCTACCTTTATCTGATCCGGACACATTACGTGTATTGTTCCATATAAATAGGAAGGTTTTTGAAGCCCCTTGCCACTAATCTTCCATAATAATGCCTTTTCTTTTGGCGCTTGTGCAATAGCAAAAGAAAGAAAGAGTAGCAGAGAGAAAATGGTATGTATTAACTTCATAACGTAAAGATAAAATTAACAGATAGACACAATAGCCACGTAGAAAATAAGTATAAAGAAGCGTTTCATTTAAAGTACATTTTGCAATTGTGGCAATAGTCTAAACAAATCTGTTTTCTTATGTAAACTAAACAATGACCCTTTGTTCCTATGGTGTCTATGTGTTTAATGCCCTGGCATAAAAAAGGCCTCCTAAACTAGGAAGCCTTTATTTATTTGAATACAATAATTATAAATGCGATTGAATCTTCTTGTCCAACACACTCTTTGGCACAGCACCAATTTGTTTGTCAACTACTTTACCATCTTTGATGAAAAGGATAGCAGGGATAGACGTGATACCATAGTTTACACTGGTATTAGGATTTACATCCACGTTGATTTTACCAATTTTTACTTTTCCTGCGTATTCTTTACTCAATTCTTCGATAACCGGTCCGATTGCGCGGCAAGGCCCGCACCATTCTGCCCAAAAGTCAATTACGTTTAATGTCTTGCTATCCAAAACTTCTGTCTGGAAGTTAGCATCTGTGAATTCTAAAGCCATTTTCTTTAAATTTAAATTTATTATTGAGGTGATTCTCCAATTTGCCGCCGAAGGGTCAAATATACATCCAAAGATTACTGGGTGCAGAAATGACTTTTCAACATTCCTTTATAATGACGAGAATGCAGTGGAAACCTGACA
>CAISCV010000244.1 GCA_903883945.1 uncultured Chitinophagaceae bacterium
TACTTTAGGGGCTGGAGTAGCTACTTTGAAGGCTGAAGTAACTACTTTAGGTGTTAAAGTAACTACTTTGGAGGCTGGAGTAGCTACTTTGGGTGCTGAAGTAACTACTTTGGGTGCTGGAGTAGCTACTTTGGGTGTGGAAGTAGCTACTTTGGGCGCTGGAGTAATGAAACAATGAATTTAAAGAAAAGTACAGGTAACTAGTTTCTATTTAAATTAGTTAAGATATTGTCTGTGTTATTTACAATGGCATCTCAGGTAAAAAATCTTTTGGAGAACATTCAAATACTTTAGCAAGGGCATTGATGTGGTTTAGATTATACTTAGACCTATATCTTGGATTCTCTATATCTCCAATAAAGCCAATAGACAAATCAATTTCAAAAGCGAGGTCTTTTTGCGACCATCCTTTCTCAACTCTTTTTTGTCTTACTATATCTACAATGTACTGTTCTATGGGAGAAAGCAGAGGCTCATCCATATTATTCTTACTTTTTCCAAAGAAGCCTTTTAAAAAAGTTTAATCCACTCGTACATGCACGTGTATTATATTTGCAAGAACTAATAAATCATAAAAATGAAAAAAACTTGTCTTCTTATTTTACCATTGTTGTTTATCCTAATATCGTGTAGCAATTTCTCTTCAAAAAACATGAATAACAATTCTGACTCATTAACCGAGTCAAACCAGAATCAAGATAAAAGTGTTGACCCTAATTTTTCGATAACCTTTAATGAAATAGGTTTTTTTACTGACAAAAAAGATTCAACTGATTATGAAATCAATCCCGACTTTTATATGACTAATAATACTGGAAAAAAATTGACTCGAATTAAAGTTGCTTGGTTCTTAGAGGTTGGTTATAAAGGTGAAAAAATTCAATACCAACCGGATATGTCAGGTAGAGATTATAAATCTGAGGATGATTACTGTAGTTATGAACCTAGATGTAATTACTGTGTGGTAAATTGTGTAGTAGAAAAAACCGATTCCATTTCTGGTACTCAACCTTGGCTACCAGGTACTTCGCTAAGGCTTAATTACCCATATGGTTCTGGTGGAAGTGTTAAAGAATTTGAAAGGACACCAGAAACACTTATGTTAGTCATTAAATATGATGCATCAGGAGTTGATGGTGATTATAGTAATAAAATCAGGTTTAACTTGATAGACAAGTGGAAAGAATATCAGACAAAACTTGGATTAAGATAAATATAATTTAAACACTTTAAAATAATAAAAAATGCCTGTACCTACACATTTAAAACACAAGCCAATCATAGCAGTAGATAATTATGATGGTGATGCGGAAGTCCTTTCAATTGGATTGGCTCAGTGGGAAAATAATAAAAGAGATATTTCTGCAAAAGTATTTAGAAGAGCAGAAAATGGTAATTGGAGCCGTCAAAGCGAAGAATTACCATTACATAGAGTTATTGATTTGGCATCACTTGTTTTATCATCCATTTTAATGGCAGATAAAAATATGGATACTGATTATTTAAATAAAGAAGTAGTTGCAGGGGGGCGTATTGAGGACATAAAAAACTATTATAAAAATAATAAAGAAGACCTAGACTATAGAATCTCTGAATTAAAAAAAATAATTTCAAACCTTTAATATGAAAAATAAAATTTGGGTTGGCATAATAGTTCTTAACTTATTGTTAGTTGTTACATTGCCCTTTCATTATGTATCGTATGATAGTAATTTTAGGATATATCCAAAATCTCAGCTTTCTTTCCGATACACTTTTATAACAACAACTGATGTTGTGGATTTAATAAAACAAATTAACGATGCTGAATATCTTGATAAAAATGCAATGTATAATGACCCAGTAATAAGAATGCTAAAAGAAAGAGGGATAATTGTAAATAAAAAAGCAGAGGATAATAAAAATTAAAAATAGAAATATGACTTACAATGAAACTTTATCTGAAACAAAGAAAATTTTTATGGAAAGGCTAGAGATGGTAATTCCTGTTGATGCCTATTTATCTAGTCCAGAATTATCAAGACAAAATTATCTGGATACTATATATACTGATGTAATGGCTTTGGGTTATAATTTTAATGATAAAAAGAAGGCTATAGAAGATATTTATGAAACCCAATCGGCTTTACACGGTGAAAGTAACGCCTTGCTTAATCAAATAAAAGGTAGGATTGATGAGGCTGCCAATTTATATCAAGAAGAAATAAAAGTATTCTCACAATTTCATAGAAAAACACAAAATGGAGAGGGCTTTGAAAAAGTAATAGAATACATTAAATCTAAATTTGAAATAAATTAGGGCTTCATTTAGCCCAAAGCTATTCAAACCTTGGCAACTGGCGCAATGTCTATGCTTAAGCCTATCTGTTTTTGACCAAGTAGAAATAAATTGGAATTAAACTTCTTTAATTAAACCCGTACTTTTACAAAAAAAAATAATGGTCATCAACATGTCAGACATCCAGCTTTTTCAGATCCTTAAGCAAAAGCTTGGGGATACAGAGGCGGAAGCATTGGTTTCTTTTGTTGATGGAAAAATAAAGGATAGTAACGAAATCAACCTTAAGGGATTAGCAACTAAAGAGGACATTGCAAGGCTAGAAACCAAAATTGCAGAAACCAAGGTTGATACTGTAAAATGGGTATTTGGTTTTTTTGTAGTAATGATGTTGTCTATAGTTGGTCTTTATTTCAGGAAATAAACTAGAAAGTCATTTAATAAAAAGCAAAGAAGCCACGTAAGAAATTGCGTGGCTTCTTTAATTTAGCCAATTACCCCTCTAACTAAAGTCTATTCAAACATTAACAATCAACTTAATCCCTAGCTTATGATTATTCTTTAATCTTCATCTTTCATTACTACACTATATTTACTCAAAATAAAAGTATGGGACTCGTTTACGCAGACATAGAATTGATTAATGTTGATGACTTGGCACTAGCTCGTAAGCACTTTATTGGGGAGGAAGAAGTAAAAAGAATACACCTGAACATGCTTGCTGATAGTGGTGCTTTTATGATGGCTATCAACGAAAACATTCAGCAAGTACTTCAACTACCTTTTATTGAAAAAAGAAGGGTTGTTTTGGGTAATGGTGCTATTGCAGAGTTTGATACAGTGGGCCCAATCATGGTGAAATTTAAAAACAGAACGGCCACCTGTAATGCCTTTGTATTGGAAGGGGATACAGAACCATTGTTGGGTGCA
>CAISCV010000245.1 GCA_903883945.1 uncultured Chitinophagaceae bacterium
AATATCCTGAACTTCTTTGTAAATAGAAATACAAATGCAAATGCAGAGTCTTTCAATTCTAAATTAAAGTTGTTTAGGGATAATCTCAGAGGAGTAACTGACACCAAATTCTTCTTGTTCAGGTTAGCGAAACTTTTTGCTCAGTCCCCAATAAAAGTAACTGATCCCAATTTTGCCACTATGAAACAAACATTTAATAGTGTAGACACTGTAGGGAACGACAGGTATTGTTTTTACATATAGGGAGATGAGTTTAGTTTGATCGTATTGATTATTTTCAGGACAAGAACTATTTTTATTTTGTAGTTTGGAAACCACTCGGAATATGATAAAATAAACAAGAATAATGGGGGGCTGGCAACATTCAATTTAAAAAGAAAATAATTATGAAAATAACAGATTACAAGCATTACAAGGACTTTTTACAAAGTGTATAGCCTGATGAACAAGGGGGAAGGAAATCTGACGGATGCAGAAGTAAGAGAAATAGAAACAACAGCTAAAGCAATAGAATATTACGAAGACTACATTCTTAAACTAATGCCCATGACAATCAATGCAGTTGTACAACAAAAAGCTGAGGAATTGGCATTATCACAAAAGCAACTGGCAGAAATGTTTGGCATGCCCCCCAAATTATCTCAAATCCTAAATGGTAACCGACAGCCCGATGTTACTTTCTTGAAAGCAGTACATCAAAAACTAGAGATTGATGGCAACTTTATCTTAGAAATGGTTTAATTGGCTTACCGGTTTTTCATCAGACTATACACATACATCCGCTCTACCTTTTCTCTTGCCCAAGGTGTTTTACGCAAAAAAGTAAGGCTCGATTTGATGCTAGGGTCGTTCTGAAAACATTTGATAGGTATCCGACCTGCCATCTTCTCCCAACCATATTTAGCGACTAGATGATTCAAAATCATTTCCAACGTTACGCCATGCAATGGATTATTGCTTTGTGTATTTTCTTCCATGATGCAATATTAGTTTCTATTTGTTTCTGAATTTCTATTTATCCAAACCAAATTCTTCATGCAGCTTGGGTATTACTACTTCGGGGAATCCTTTCTTGTATAATCTTTCCTGAAAGTTTTGTTGTACCTCATATTCTCCATGTACTATAAAAAACTTCTTCACTTTCTTTGCATCCTGACAAGCAAGAAACTGACTTAGATCGTCATAATCACCATGAGCACTTAAGCTACGCATTACGCCTACCTCTGCAACTACATTGTGTTCTTCGCCATAAATACGCACCTTCTTAGCGCCACGCATTAACTTACCTCCTAAAGAAAATGGTTCGCAATAACCAACAATCAAAATAGTGTTCTTTTTATCGTTGATGGTATTGGCTATATGGTGTTTAATCCTTCCTGCATCTGCCATTCCACTTGCTGCCAAGATGATGCAAGGTTGCTGCAAAGAATTTATCGCTTTGCTTTCTTCGGCATCAGCTGTGAAGATTAGATTAGGAAAATCGAATGGATCATCATCTGTTTCCATCAGTTTTCTTATTCTATTATTAAAGTACTTGGAGTAACTCTTCACAATCTTAGTCACTTTTTCACTTAGGGGACTATCTACAAATACTTTCACATGAGGTAGTTTCTTCTCCAGAAACAATTGATTCATATAATACAACAACTCTTGCGTTCTTCCAACACTAAAAGCAGGTATTACCAGTTTTCCCTTTTTCTTTACACAGGTTTCAGTAATCCAATGTTCCAGCGTATTCAGGGTATCTTTAACCTGATCGTGCAGGCTATTGCCATAAGTACTTTCAGAAATTATATAATCTGCCTGCGGAAAAGTGGCAGGAGACTTCAATATCACATCCCTATATCTTCCTACATCGCCAGTAAACGCAATATGTGTTTCTTTCCCATTTTCCTTTACTACTAAATTCACTACTGCACTTCCTATAATGTGTCCCGCATCTGTAAACATAGCACGAACACCTGCACACACTTCAAACCATTGGTCATATTCTTTGGTTTCAAACAGATGCAAAGTAGCCTTCACATCATCTTCTGTGTAAAGTGGTACAACAGGAGGCAGGCCGGTTAATGCCCTTCTTTTATTTACATAACGGGTATCATCCCTTTGAATAACTGCAGAATCTTCTAACAATACGCCTGCTAAAGAACTTGTGGCAGGTGTACAATATATTTTCCCTTTAAAGCCTTCGCTTACCAGCTTTGGTATTAAACCTGAATGATCTATATGGGCATGGGAAAGAATTAGAAAGTCTATTTCGGATGCGACAAAACCAAACTCGGCATTGAGCGCATTGGTATCTTGTCCCATCCCTTGAAATAAACCACAGTCAAATAGAATCTTTGTATTGTTGGCAAGTGTAAGCAAGTGTTTTGATCCAGTAACAGTTCGGGCGGCACCGTGAAAAGCAATTTTCATAAAAGAAGCAATTGTTTGAGGGTTGAAGGTAATAAAGAATAATGGGGTAGCAATGGATAGGTTATTATTATAGAAAGAATTTTTAAAACTAATCTTTATCATTATGCGTTAGTATAGTACTATTAAATTTGCAAACTTTATACTTAAGATATGACAACTATAATAAAGGATACAGAAGCATTGGTGGCTAGTGTGAAAGATGCCGATTTACAACGCATTGGCATTAAAATACTTAGTAATGAGCGGATTAGTTTTGAAGATGGCGTGCTCTTGTTTGAACGTGGTTCATTGGCTTATTTAGGTGCCTTAGCAAACTATGTTCGTGAAAAGAAACATGGCGACAAAACCTATTTTAACCGCAACTTTCATATAGAACCTACCAATGTATGCGTGTTCAGTTGTAAATTCTGTTCCTACTCCCGTTTGTATGCCCATAAAGAAGAAGGCTGGGAACTGAGCATCGATCAGATGCTGGATATTGTAAAAAGTTATGATGGCAAGCCTGTTACTGAAGTACATATTGTAGGAGGCGTTCATCCTAAGATGACGCTTTCATTCTTTTTAGATTTATTAAAGGCTATTAAAGCACATCGTCCGGAGTTACACATAAAAGGATTTACTCCTGTAGAACTTGATTATATGTTTAGAAAAGCAAAAGTATCTACGGAAGAAGGTATGAAGCTAGCGCACGAAGCCGGACTAGATTCATTACCTGGTGGTGGCGCAGAAATATTTCATCCTGAAGTAAGAAAAGAAATTTGTGAGGACAAAGTAGATGCAGAAGGATGGTTGCATATTCATAAAGTGGCTCACGACTTAGGGATGCACAGCAATGCAACCATGTTATACGGACATATCGAAAGCTTTGAGCACCGTATAGACCACATGGACAGATTGAGGAAGTTACAAGATGAGACAGGTGGTTTCAATACCTTCATTCCTTTAAAATTCAGGAACAAGGACAACGACATGAGTCATATTGCAGAAAGTACCACCATTGAAGACATGAAAGTATATGCTGTTGCAAGACTATACTTAGATAACTTCCCACATATAAAAGCTTATTGGCCAATGCTTGGCAGAAAGAATGCTCAACTAACATTAAGTTTTGGTGTAAATGATATTGATGGAACAATTGATGATACCACTAAAATTTATTCAATGGCTGGTAGCGAAGAGCAAAGCCCTACCATGAATACCGAAGAATTGGTGTCCCTTATAAAACAAGTAAAAAGACAACCTGTAGAGAGAGATACATTGTACAATGAGATAAATGTGTTTTAGTGAACAGGGGATAGTTGTAAGTTGTAAACTGTAACTTAAAACTTAAAATTCAAAACTCACACCCTTCTTACATCGACAGATACGGATAGTCTGTGAGGTCCACTACTAAGAATGACTCCTTTGAGTGGCGTAATGTCGAAATAATCTCTTCCCCACCCAATAGTAATATGTTGGTTTGAAGGGACAACATTATTGGTAGGATCAAAGTCTACCCAACCAATATTTGGGATGAATACAGAGAACCAAGCGTGAGAAGCATCTACACCCACTAGTTTTTCTACTCCAGGAGGAGGTAATGTTTCTATATAACCACTTACATATCTTGCAGGTAGACCAATAGATCGCATACAAGCAATACCAACGTGTGCAAAGTCCTGACAAACCCCTTTCCTAAGCTTCATTACTTCTGATATGGGCGTTGCGATGGTAGTGAATCCTGGTTTGAACTGAAAGTCTTTATAGATACGTTCCATCAGGTTATAAATAGCTTCATAGATGGGGCGACCAGGTGTGAAGGACTCTAAAGCATAACTAGTAATACCTGCTTCAAACATTGTTGCAGCCGTTTCTGGCACATACTGACGGGCATCTATATAATCTAGCCGTGGTTGATACAACTGCATTCTAGCATCTTCCCAAGATACTTTTCCATACGTTTCTATACTTTGTTTTGCATCTATGGTGCTTCTTTCTATTTCTGATGACACAGTAACCGATAAAGAGCTGTGTTCGTGCTGTATTGCAAAGTAGATTACCTTATTTCCAAAGAAATCTTCAAATTCATTAATTACATCTGGCATAGGATCTATTACCACCGTAGACTTCTTACAGTTCTGCCCAATCGTACTCCTCGGTACCAATCGTGCCATGTTATGACAAAGACTAATCGGTTCGAAATATATATATTCAGTCTTATGTACTATTTTGTAATTCATGTTATTGTTTTAAGCGACTTACAAGTTAACGGTTACTAGTTACCAGCAACCTGTAACCCCTAACCTGTATCTTGTAACCAGTATTCCGCAACCTGCATCCTCTTTCTACGCGATCTTATCTGCCGAAAATAGTTGTCGTTGTGGTTGTGTATGTTTGAAATATGTTTTAGAAATCGCATTAGGTATCGTTGCGAGATACGTGTACATATCCGCTAAGAAATCATCCAGATTTTCATACGTGCCTCCTGTTTCATCTAATTGTGAAAGTTCCTCTTTATTCATCTCCTTTAACTCATCATAGAGTTCATGAATGAGGCTCACATGCTCGGGTAAACCATTATTGTTTAATGGATTCTGTGGCATCCCCTCTAGATATCTCTTAATTCTGAATACCTGATAAATTAAAGATCGCGGATTGTTTTCATCTAATAACATCAATTCTAATACCAGTGGAATCTGCAAGTGTGCCTTGTATTTGTAGCGATAGTTAACCAACGATTCATTGCTTTTTAGCACTGCTTCCTGTAAGTTGTAAGCCACTTGGTCTTCATATTTGTTAACCAATGTTGCACGTAGCATATTTACCAACAAGATACTTGCTTCGATTTTTCTGCCAGTATCCATAATAGACCAACCCTGTTCTCTAGAAATACTTTCTCGGTTCAAACCAATAAATGCAACCATAGAGGTGATTAAGTCATCCAACATTGCAATCATTTTAAAATGTGTATGTTGGATGTTTTCCGCCTCTACCCAATGCTCTTCCATACTTCTCAGTACGCGCCAAGTGTCGGTACTCCAATGATCACGAACTGCATTTACAGCCCGGCTAAACAAACCAAAGTTATAGGTGAGGCCTCCATTTTTGGTGGCATCGAACATCATCGCATACAGTTCTTTCCAAGGGTTCTCAAACTTAGCTTTGGCGGCATCCCCAATAAAACCAGGATAAGTAAACGTATAATGCGTTAAGGCCATCAATAAAGCCTGGTCTGTAATTTTATCGGTATCTAATTGTAGCCGGCTGCCTTCTATTAAAGCTTGCATTACTGTACGCAGAAAGCGTGCATTACCTAAAAAACGCTCTGCATAACGCCCTACCCAAAACAGATTCTCGGCCGTATGACTCGGCAATACACTCTTGTAGTTGGGCAAAGTTTCTAACTGAAACTGTTGGCTTTGCAATTGAAACTGTGATTGTGACTGAAACTGTGATTGCCCTTGCGATTGCGAAAGGGTGCTGAATGTTTGTTTTATATCCTGAATGCCTGTCTCTGCCTCTGTGCTGATAATCCAAGTATCCTTACTAAGACCTCCTAACTGATTGGAAATGACCATATTGCCCGAATCGCTCGACGTACGTGTTAACCCTCCTCGCATAACGGTGTATGTATTGTTGTTACTTACCAGAAAGCTTCTGAACAAGGCATTACGTGGTTCTACTTTTTTGTCGGACAGGGAAGGGGTTGAGGAGAAAGCAACCCGTTCTTGACCTACATACATATAGGGGTGCGTCTTAATCTCTTCCCTCAGTTCCTGTATACGTTTTGTTGAGAGAAGCGAGCCGTCTACCGAGGTGCTGACAGTAGAATCTCTGTAAATCTTTTTGATAATTAAGGTAGATATGTTCTCCAACACATATTTCAACTCTTTTGGCTGACCACACCACCACGAGGCTATGTTTGGCAATATCAGCGGTTTGTTGAAATAATATTTGGCAATAGCAGGAAGGAAAGGCATAATGCCGGGGTTCTCTAAAATGCCACTACCAAGGGGGTTGGCAATCTTTACGTTACCACTTCGTACTACCTGCATCAAACCGGCAACACCCAACTGCGAATCTTCTCTTAGTTCTAATGGGTCGCAATACGTATCATCTACACGCCTGAGTATTACATCTACTTTTTCCAGACCGCCTACTGTCTTCAGCCAAACAAAATTATCTTTCACCATCAGATCGTCTCCCTGCACAAGGGTATACCCAAGGTAGGAGGACAGGTATGAGTGCTCAAAGTAAGTTTCATTTCTAGGACCGGGGGTAAGTATCACTACACGGGGTTGCCCTTGGTTGGCAGCCATTGAATTGAGTGCATTCCGGAGGTCGGTAAAGTAGGGTGACAGTTGTTTTACCTTTAATCCATCAAACAATTCTGGGAGTATGCGCGCCATTGCCATCCTGTTTTCTAGTGCATATCCCGAGCCCGAAGGGGCTTGGGTTCTATCATTCAGTACCCATACTTTGCCGTCGGGACTACGGGCGATATCAGTAGAATAAAGTATCAGTTGGTGCTTATCTACTTGTTTCAATCCAGCACATTCTCGAAGAAAGCCGGGGTGATTGTACACTAGTTCGATAGGTAATAGTCCGTTCTTGATGAGTTGTTGCGGACCATAGATGTCTTTTAGAATCAGGTTAAACAACTCGGCACGTTGCACCAATCCACTTTCTATGGTAGCCCATTCGTTGTTACTGATGAGGAAAGGAACGACATCGAGGTTCCAAGGGCGGTTGAGACCTTGAGGGTCGCCATAAATGTTATAAGTAACCCCATTCTCCTTCAGAAAACGATGGATGGCTACCCTGCGTTCTTGAATTTCTTCGGGACCTAACTGGGAAAAAGATTGAAAAAATGTTTGCCAATGTGGACGAAGGCTTCCATCTTCTCCTAATAATTCGTTGTACGAATAATTAGAGCTGAAATAATTCTGAAAAAGGGATGCCTGTCGGGTAGCTATCATCAATATATGAGTCTTTAGTTAACCAACAGCCTGTTGGCAGCGTTGGAGAAGGGATAAAAATAGGGAATTATGGGCTAACTTCCTATTGTATAGCACAACTTTTTTTAGGGTTACTTTGAAAATTCAGATTCGTATCTCCTTTCAGTAAAAAGTTTGCAGAGAATAATACGAATTAATTATTTTCACAAAACCAAACGCTTCCTTGGTTCCCGTATCCAAAAAACCTTGTTATGCTGTTTATTGTTTTACTATGTTTACCAGAAACACATCATTCTCATTAATGGCTATATTTTTTGTAAACTTTCCATCAGCACGAATGATAATGGGTTGGGAAGAAATGGGCAAACCACTATTTTGCTGTTTAATTGTTTCTACCTGTTGTTGGGTAAGCTGGTCTGGTTTGCCCATCAATATATAAGTTGTAAATGGGTCGTTTACTTTATAACCCACTTTGTATATTTCTAGATTGTATTTTCCTTTGGGGATGTTTGCAAGATCTATCGTTACATTCCCAATGGGCTTGGAGGGTATTTCCTGATTGAAGTACGATTGGTCATTGGTAGAGTCTGTAGGCAGTGTATTCTTAAAATTCCAGAACAGCACTTGTATATTGCCGGTAGCACTTTTTGTGGTATAAGAGGAGGAATCACTGTTTGTAAGTTCGGTTTCGCCAAGTTTATTCAACAGATAGTACGAAAAATAGGAGGGTTTCTTAATACCTTCTATATTTAATAACCCAAAGCCACCATGAAAAGGCGTAAACCGTGGGCCTGCTTCTTCGAAGATATCCGTAAAAACCCAATAAGACATTGAGTTTGCCGCATTCCCTATCCGTTTAAGTTTATCGAGTATATATGCGGCCGATTGATAACTATCATGAAAAGGATCTGATGGGGAATACGACGAATTCCATTCGGTATAATGCAACTCTAGCTTTGAATTGGGCGAATTGGCCATGTGGTTATGAAAATTAACAATACCCCCACTAATGCTCGATGGATCTTTACTAAGGATGGTTCCAGCTTTACCAAATTCATCCAGATGACCTTGCTTCACGCCATAAGAATGTGTTGAAATAAAATCTAATGGAATCGCATTTTTGGTACAATGATCTATCAGTTCGCTCACCCAATTGATACCTGCAGTAGCGGGGCCACCCACTTTATATTGTGCATTCACGCTTTTAATGGCTTGGGAAGTATAATCATACAATTTAAAATACTCCTCTTGGGTACTTGTCCAGAATTGCCCTTTTAAATTGGGTTCGTTCCAAACCTCAAAATACCAGGTTTTAACTTCTTCAGCCCCATACCTGTTGGTAAAATGAAGGGTTAAATCTTTAATCAGGTCCTGCCATTTTTTATAATCTTTGGGTGGGGTAACATTTCCTTTCCACCAGAATATGGTTTTGGTTCCACTAGCAAGTGCGGTAGGCATAAAGGATAATTCGACAAAGGGCTTCATTTTTATACTTACCAAAAAGTCGTACAAGGCATCAATATATTGATAGTTGTAACATGGGTTTCCATTTGCGTCTTCTTTATAAACCCCCATATCGTCCGAAAGCAAACCGTGCATTCGTATGTATTTAAACCCACATTCTTTATTGGTAAGTGTCAATTGCTTTTGCCAGTCGGCACGCAATCCTTCGTTGGCTCTGCCTGCCCCAATACATTCTTTAAACATTGTATTTAAGGCGCCTGCTGTTTTATTATAATCAATTTTTATGACTCTATTGGAGGGTAGGGGCTTATTCGATTGTCCCATCAAATGGGAGGCAATAAGGCAAAGCAAGCCAATTGAAAGTATAAATAGGTTCTTTTTAAACATGTTTGTATATATTAATTGTACAAAAGATACGTAATAATAGACCTATTCGGAATAGAAATATGCATTTTCTTTCCGCTGCCATTCTGTGCTTCTCTGGCAATTAATAACGTTATTAACTTATACAATATTGTCACAGAGATACTTAAACAGAAATAAGCAAAATCATGAATTTTCTAAATGGCAAATTAAAGAGAAACGATTCAACCTGCCGTCGTGCTAGGTACACGCTACTAAAGTAGCAACCCAACAAAAAACGATAATAAAGCCGCGTCGCAGTCAAATTGGATACCACCCTCTATCACTTAATTGGTTCTATAACCTATTTCCTATTCAGCAATAGGACCGATAAAGTGTAAAAAGGACTAAAAAGCTGGGGCAATTTGGTATATACAAAACATCTTAGGTATCTTTTAGTGCTAGATAACATACCTAATATGGACAAAAATGGGAGTTTTTAGAGTTCTATATAGGGCATACTTTTTAACAGTCAAAGGAAATGGGACAACTTTTAAACTAACTACTACTTATTTATAGCTAATTCTTTACTTTGCCAGACTATTTTACGTTTGACACTCATTTTACCATTATGAAACGACTGTTTCTTGCCTGTTTGCTTTCTCCTCTCCTATTATTTTCACAATCGCCCGAAGGCATCTTTTCCCCCACTATTCATGGGCTTAAACTATTTCCGCGAGGCAATCAAGGAGGGATGCCATTAATAAAACTACATGCAAACGAACAATTAGAACTTCACTTCGACGACTTAGACCCCAATATCAAAAACTATTACTACACCTATATTTTATGTGATGCCAACTGGCAACCTTCCGAATTAAGTAGTTTCGATTACCTCAGTGGCTTTCAGCAACAACGCCTCACCAACTACAATGTATCCTCTATTGCCCGTTGCAGTTACATTCACTATCAGGCTATCTTACCCGAAAAAGATTGTGTTCCCACCAAAAGCGGCAACTACCTACTGAAGGTTTATCTCGATGGCGACACCTCGCAGCTAGCTTTCACCAAACGATTGTTCATCGTAAGTAACAAAGTATACATAGCAGGAAACATACAACGCCCCTACGATAATTCACTGTCTTTTACGCACCAGAAACTACAGTTTACGTTGAATACCGGCGACCTAAGCGACCCCAATCCTGCCCAACAGCTTAAGGTAGTAGTGGCACAAAATTATAAGTGGGATGAAGCCCGTTATAACCTTCAACCGTTGTTCATGCGCGGCAGTTCGCTGGAATATGATGGAGAAGGTAACTGCATTTTCGAGTCGGGAAAAGAGTATCGGTTTGTCGATTTGCGCAGTTCGAGCTTTTCGAGTTATTGGGTAGATAAAGCCAACCGGGAGGTAGTGCCAAACGAATTATCTTTGAAGGTAGATGCCAACAGAACTACACAACAATACGCCATCTATATCAATTACTCGGGCTGGATGTATGTTACCACCGACGAAGTACCCGAACCGTGGTGGCAATCGGATTATGCCAAAGTCACCTTCCGCTATGCTACCCAAAACAGGCAGCCTTTAGCAGGAAAAGAGGTGTATGTAGTAGGCGAACTTACGCAAAATCATTTCGACGAAAATAGCAGGATGACCTTCAACCCGCTCACCAACTTATACGAGAAAACCCTGCTACTAAAGCAAGGCATTTATAGTTATTACTATGCCACCAAAGAAACCAACGCACCCGATGCCCCTTCTAGTATGGTGGCAACAGAAGGCAACTTTTGGGAAACTGCCAACGACTACACCATATTGGTCTATTATCATTCGTACAGTAGCCGAAGCGATGAACTCGTTGGGGTAACTACCCTCAATTCCAAGACAGCTGCAGGCGGGTTCTAGCTTAACTATTTTTTTTAAATCTGCTTATTATTTTAATACTATTATACCCCATTGCTAGTGTGCTTTTTCCATAAATTTATTGGCGTGTATTAGATGATATTGAAGCCTCCTGCAACTACCCAAAAAGATAATCTCCTTTTTCGAGAAGATTATTATTCGTTGATAGCGTTTAGGCAATTAGACTATAAAGCGCATCTGTTTTGTTTGTTACCAGGTAAACTCATCATGGGCAAATTCCCAAAAATAGTGCACTTTTTTCAGAGGCGTAAACCCTTTATCAATAAACAGCACCCATTACAACAGACGCTATTGTACCCAATATTTTACGGGTATTTACGTAACGGACATAGCCAATAAAAAGCTTATTAATGTTGGCAGGAGCAAATACAACACGGCCTATTTGTTTCGAAAAAAGTACAGTCTGTGTACAATCTACCTCCAAGGGAGGCGTAGTGTCAGGTGCATAAAACCCAAAAGAGATAGATATTGCATCTTGTCCCAACGGTCTGCCCCCCACTTCTGTTGCGGGGTCAATAAACCGAAGTTTCCCACCAAAATTTCCGGTGCGTGCAAAGATGGCTTCAGGCGCAACACCTGCCACAGGACTCAGGGTATGATTACCACTGTTATTAACCACGCCACAACTAGTCCTATCTTCATCGGTCATGTTCAAATTATATTTCATTTGAATAATACCCATTGAACGAACACTTGCCCTTGCCTTTTTAAAAGACCTTTTAGTATTATCTACATCATTCGAACTACGGGATTTTATTACTGAAGAAACGGAATAATCCTTTACAAAATCATCCACTTCTTTACCCATATCTGTAACGGAGGTGGGAACTAATTTCCAGACTAACTGATTTGCCGATGCCATTTTTTTCATATTCAATGCAAACGGCAGAAAAAATTCGTACGTTTTAGGTACCCAATCTACTAATTGTGCCATAAAAATGTTTTAAAAATTAAAAATATCATTGTCTACAATCCCCATTTGGAGTTAAATACTATCTTTTTCTCTTTGAAATCTAGTTGCCACCATTTGGCATTTTATTGCCGCTATTTGGCGGTTTGTTGATTCTAAATGGAAAATAGTTGTTGCCATTTGGCGGACACTTGCCGCCTTATGGAATTTAGTTGCCGCCATCTAACTTAGACCTGCCGCCTTATGGCATCTTGCTGAAATTGTTGAGAAAAAGACCTTCTTTACCCCCATTTTCATAGATGGGTAAAGAACGTTAGCTTTAGGGATGTAACTAAAGCAGCGGTAATTGTGCGGATGACTGCGGTTGTTCTGTTTGTTTAAGCAACCGGTATGCGTTTTACTTTGTTGAGGATTTTATTTGACAAATCGTTTAAACTTAAGCTCTATCGTTTTGCAAAGCACAAAAGTATCGCTAATGAATTTTATTAATGGAATAAAAAAATAAATCTTTGGTAAAATGAAAAAATAGTTTGGGAAGTGGGTTTGGGTGGTGGGGGTGAAGGATAGGTATTTACTGCTAGGACTTGTATTTTTGCCACTCCTACTTTCAGCTAATTTTCAAGATGTATTTTTGGGTAGGATGGTTAATTATACTACTTAATTGACACCTGGATTTAGAGGGGGAATGGGGGTTTTGTGAACATCTCGTATAAAATACTTAGTTTAGCAGACAAATAATTAATCTATTCAACCAATTAAATGAAAAATAAATACCTCGATTATATAACCGATGAACATTTTCTTACCTGTATTGCAAATCTTCACAGGGCTTACTTAAAAGCAAAAAATAATGTAACCAAGAAAAGCTTCTATTCTAATAAAGTTGACTCCATAAAACTAACTTTTGATGCTAAGTTCAATGATATTGAAGCGGAAAACTTAATTCAATCTGAAATATTAAGGCAAATTGATAAATCGATCAATAATTCAATTGGTACTTTTCATGAACAAATATTAGGTGGAATAAATGGTTTTGAAATTGGCAACCTTAGTGGGTTTGATATAAAAGCAATTGACAATTCATTGTTTGCCGACATAAAAAACAAGCACAACACGATGAACAGTAGTTCGGCAGAGAGCTTATTTCAAAAACTGAAAGTTTATGCAGACACCTATAAAAAAGCAAATTGTTATTGGGTGCAAATCTTAGCAAAAGGAAGTTTCAATGAACTTTGGAAAGGCGAAATAAATGGAAAAGAGTATAGTCATAGTAGGGTTTTCAAAATATCTGGAGACCAATTTTATGCTTTACTTTCAGGTAAAGATGATGCGCTATTAAACATGTATAAAGTTTTACCTACTGCGATAAAAGATTATTTGTATTCAATTGAACATAACAATTCTATTGCTGAAAACTCTGCTATTGATGAAATAAAGGGGGAAATAAACATTTCAAAAAGAAGCATTTTAGACCAGATAACTTTTGAAAACTACAGTTATTATTTAGGCTTCGACAAACTATAATACGCATTGAGAAACTTCACGATAGAATAACCAACCTCCTTGCCTAGATTAACAGGTACGGCATTTCCTATCTGTTTGTATTGTTGCGCTATAGATCCAGTAAATTCCCATTCGTCGGGGAAGGTTTGTATACGTGCATATTCCCTTACCGTAAATGGGCGGGTTTCATCAGGGTGACAACGTTCGGTTTGTTTTTGAGCTGGACTGCAAGTGAGTGTAAGGCATGGTTCATCCCACCCTATCCTACGGGCAATTCCCGTTTTTCCGCCTCCTAGATAAAAGCTTCCACCCATAAATGTTTTTTGTATTTCTAATGGCAAATCGCGCCAATACCCTTTAGGGGGAACTAACTTTAGTACTTCAATTTTGCTCTTTGGATATTTTGCTCCATCAGATTTAGGAACAGAGCAATCAAATAAATCGCCTTTTTGTAAGGCATCTTTAAGGTTATATATTTTTTTGTACGGCTTGGGATATTCATATTTCAGGTCAATATCTTTTCTGATGCCAACTAAAATTAATCTTTCCCTTTTTTGTGGCACATTGTAATTAATGGCTTTTAGAACTTTTACAGGCATCACGTTGTAGCCAATTTCATCTAATATAGAAACCATTCCTTGTAGTGTTCTACCATTATCGTGGCTTAATAAACCACGCACATTTTCGCCAATGCAAATTGGTGGGTTTACCTCCTTTACGACTCTGGCAAACTCATAAAAAAGTGTACCTCGCGCATCAGCCAACCCTAATTTTTTTCCCGCATAGCTAAATGCTTGACAAGGGAAGCCACCGGTAACAACATCAACCTTATTATGATATTCTGAGAAATCGAAAATCTTGATATCGCCTTCCAAAACTTTCCAATATGGGCGGTTACTTCGTAATGTATTACAAGCCCACTTGTCAATTTCGTTTAAGGCAACACATTTTAAACCTGCTTTTTCCATCCCAACTGCTAATCCACCAGCACCTGCAAATAATTCCAACACAGAATATTCCTTATCTGGTTTAACATAATTGGAAATTGTTTCTTTGGCACCTTCGTTTAAAAAATTGGAGAATAAAGTTTGTACATCCGATTTTCTAAATACCCTATAATTGCTCATTGGCTCTCGAACTGCATTTAATTTACCTTCTCTATCCCAACGCCTTAATGTTTCTTTGCTTTTTCCAATTAATTCTGATGCCTCGGCAAGTGTCAAATATTCTATCATAACCAACTAGTTTAACCTTATACAATGGTTACAAAATTATAGTTATAAATGCTATATAAAATTTAATGTGGATAAGATTAAAAGCTCTATAAACAGACATCAAAGCCTTCATCCATTACGGGGTTACCATAGTGGGATATATGAATCCGTATTTCTGCACAAAAAAGAAGGATTAATATACTTCTCTACTCACTCATAGCAATACGGCATACTTGAAGCCTTAAACAAAAGAGGGTAAAATGCTGCCTGAAATTGAACAGATGCCCTTTATTTTGTCATCTTTGTAGGGATAGTATTCTACAGAAAAGCGGTTAGCAACCACCATAAAGCAAAAAGGGTATGTGCAACTACAATGGCATTAAAATAAATAAGGCAGCTACACTAGAACTGTTTCAGCGCAAAAAGACGTTGCAGGAAATGGAGCGTGCCTTGCAGTCGGGCTTCGATTACAGCGACTGGCCCATCGTAAAGCCCTATACCAACAACGACTGGAACGTGGAGATGGCTCATTGGGAATTTGTGGCGCCGTGGACTAAATCGGCACAAGCACTCAAAGAAAACCGAAAGAAATATGCCACCCTCAACGCTACAAGCGAACGGCTGCTGGAAAGTAAACTATTTAGGGAGGCGGCACTCAAACGCAGGTGCCTGGTATTATCATCGGGCTTTTACGAGTGGCGGCACTACCAGCCCGCAGGAGCAAAGAAACCAATTACGTACCCCTACCACCTTACGATTGCATCGGAAACAGCTATGCCTCTGTTTTTTATGGCAGGCATCTACCAACCTACTGTAGATTTTGAAACAGGTGAAGTAAAAGATTCTTTTGCCATCATCACTACTGCTGCCAACTCATTGATGTCGCAAGTACACAACCTGAAAAAACGGATGCCCACCATACTACCCTTACACCTTGCCGAAGAATGGTTGCACCCTACACTGCCCGAAGAACGGATTACTGCCATTGCAAGCTACCAATACCCAAGTAATGAGATGCGGGCACATACCATCCGGAAAGATTTTAGAACAGCACCAAACCCCGGGGAACATTTTGACTATCCCGAACTTCCGCTATTGGTATTGTGAACTTAGTTGAAGAGAGGGGGACCATGGGTTTGAAGCCTTAAAAAAGATGGGTACCCATTGATATTTAATACCCAATTTCTACCTCCTACAAAAAACTAGTTGGGAATACGTGTTTATAGCATCTGACAGAAGTAGGTTAATACCAATAATTTTTCTCTACCACAAAACAATAGTACACATGGGGCCGCCCAAACAAGCTGAAATTTTGGTTATGGTACTTAAAACCAGAAACCAGATTTCATTACCCATGAATGTTACAACTATTATTACAATTATATAACACTTCTGTTACCGAAGCCAAACACCTTTGCGTGTTGGTAATAATACCAATGGCTATAACAAAAAAAAATGTATATGCATAACTTAATATTTTGGAGTTTGCTAGCAATTGCAGAAACAACAGTGATAGTATGGTTGGTATGGAAGAATAAGAAAGACGAAAAATTGTTGAATCCAGATGCCCAAGATGCTGTCGAAGAAGCGATGATGGATGCTGACCGAAGGAAAGATAGAAACTAGCCACTTACGCATATTTAAAGCAGTAGCGTACAATCACACCAAACGATTCGGCGTTTGTGTAAGCCTTAGGCTTTAGGTAAAAAAAGCTTACTATAACACCGTCCTTATTTACAAAGCTGTTTACCCTCCCCTACCAATTCCGTATCTTTTGCTTACAGAAATTGTAAATTGGTTTCTCTATCAACAAGAAGCCTGCAATAGAAATAAGCCACAGAAAAACAAAGTTCCGGTCGTGCAAGGGTTGGAAGTTGTATATCTTCCGGTTTACATAACCAATATGTACCAGATAGAAAATATAAGAGGCATCGCCTAATAATAGCGCAACTTTTGTAGAAAGCACGGTACCAACCCAAGTTTTTTCTACCATTAACCCAAAGATAAAAATACAAAAGAAAAAGGGCAGCACCAGGTTTCTAAGCAATAACCCTGCAATATGTTGGGTACCCTGATCGTAGACATTTACTTCAAAAAGACTGATGCAGTAGATGACCCCTACACTTAGTACCCCACCCAATAGTGTGAAGCTTATAAAGGAAAAATTTACTTCTTTTCTAGTGCGCATTTGTTGAGCCAATAGCATTCCAATCAGAAACTCGAAGAAACGACCAAAGAAAGTACTATCGAAAACAAACAGCCAATTATACAACCACCTGTTGGGGTTGCCATTGTAGGAATGCCATCCATACCCAATCAATAAAACCATACCTACCAACGCTATCAAAAAGCCAATTGCCCGCAAATAGCTGCGCTTAAGATACACATAAATAAGTGGGGCAAACAGGTAAAAACTAAGCTCCACCGTAAGCGACCAGGACTGTGGCAATCCCTCGAGATTAAATCTGTCGGAGAAACCTTTTAACAAGGTATAGTTATAAATGGCTAAACTGGTAACAGGGAACCCATTGTTGCAATAACTAATGGTAAGAATAATTAAATAGACCGGAAAGATGCGCAGTAATCTTACCATCAGATACTTTGCGTATGCTTTTGTAGACTGAAAAGGGGCATCCTGGTACGTGTAGGCAATGAGAAAACCACTTAGGACAAAGAACAAAGTAACCCCTGTGTGAAACTCATTCAGATTCTGGATAATGAAACCAGGTAACCACCCTCGCCAATACTTTCTGTTATGGTAGAGAAATACCATAATAGCAGCCACCGCCCGTAAACCTGTTAATGCCTTAAACCGTTCCTTCACTATTTTGTGCAATGATAAGAAAATGGACAATTAGATAGGACTAAACCTAAAATCCCTATGAAGCTGGTACAACTTTATCTGCTTTTTAAAGAAAGATGTAAATCAAAAAACAGAAGACAAAGGAAACTAGTAAAAGAAGCCATTCGATTAAGCTATATTTGAAACACTAATTATGAAAAAACAGCAACTGAACCTCTTTAGCCTTACAATGATAGTCGTAAGTTTGGTGATTGGGATGGGAATATTCAAAACGCCTGCTTCTATCGCTGCTAAATCGGGCACCCCCTCCATCTTTTTTGCCGCTTGGATTATTGGTGGCGTCATCGCCTTGTTTGGCGCATTGGTTTATGCAGAGATAGGGATGCGACTGCCCTCAGTTGGCGGGTATTACAGTGTGTTTACCAAATGCTATCATCCTTCCGTTGGCTTTACTGTAAATGCATTGATACTAATTAGCAATGCCGCATCTATAGCCGTAGTAGCCTTAATTGGGTCTGATTATGTAAGCGATTTATTGTTTGGTCACCCCTCTGGAGAAGCGTTTACCATACTCACAGCCGTCGTACCAATAGCCTTGTTTTATGGGGTTAACTTGTTGGGTCTGAAAACTAGTAGTCGTACCCAGAATCTGTTGATGATTGTCAAAATAGCGTTGATCGTATTGCTGATATCTGCATCCTTTACCGGTGTGCATGTTTCGCCGCACGGCTATAACACATCAGGGAAAGTGTATGTATACAATGGGCACAATACAGGACTGTTGTTGATGGTAAGCCTGGTTGCGGTATTCTTTACTTATGGGGGCTACCAACAAACCATCAACTTTGGTAGTGAAACAAAAACGCCAGCCACTTTGCAAAAAGGAATAGTAATGGGGATCATCCTCATCTTGTGTTTGTATCTAGCCATCAGTTATACGTATGTGAAAGTAATTGGCTTCGATAACATGAAAAATGCAACTGCTATTGGTGCCTTACTTTGTGAGACCTGGTTTGGTAAAGCAGGGGGTAAAGTATTTGATGCCTGTATGTTTTTGAGTGTATTGGCTTATGTAAATGTATCGTTATTGAGTAACCCTCGCGTAATGTTTGCCATGAGTACCGACAAAGTGTTCCCCAAAATATTCTCCTATAAACATCCAAAAACAGATGCCATGATACCCGGTCTTACCGCTTTTGCTACAACCGCCATAGTAGTTGCCTTTTTTGGGAAAGCAGTAGACAATGTACTAGACTTTAGCATCTTTTTGGATTGCATTGGTTTTGTAACTTCAGCAGGGGCTTTATTTATATTGAGATCAAAGGGAATGGGAGACACAAATGTAAAAGGAATCGCCAGACATGTAACACCCTATTTGTGTGCAGTATTTGTACTCTCCTACTTTGTAGTTGCCACAGCTGTGGTACTCGATAATCCACATGCCGCTATAACGGGAATCTCCTTGATGGTTATATTTTTCTTCATTTACTTTGGTTTTTATCACCGTAGGAATAGGGTTTATTAGGATATTTGAAGAAAAGAAGAATCTATTTTTGATTTCTTCGAAACCTTTCATTTACTTTGAACATTATGAAATCCTTGTTGTACATATTTCTTACGTTAATGGCACTAGAATCGACTGCGCAAACCAAGTGGGATTTACGTGGATGCGTAGACTATGCCATGAAAAACAACATTTCAGTTAAGCAAGCCGATGTACAAGCACGCATTGCTGCCTTGCAATTGAAACAAGCACAACTGGCTGTGTATCCAAATGCTAATTTAAGTTCGGGACTCGGTACTCAATTTGGTCGTTCAATAGATAGAATCACTAATACTTACAGCAATACACAAGCCCTCTATAACAACTTTCAGTTTCAGAGTGGCATTCAACTGTATAACAATGGTCGTCTAAAAAACAACATCTCCGCTGCTGAATTCTCAGCAAAAGCATCATTGGCTGATGTTGAAAAAGCTGCCAATGATGCTGCTTTAAGCGTTTGCACCTTCTACCTTCAAGTTCTTGCGGCTAAGGAACAAGTAAACATCAGTCAATTACAGATTGGTCAAACGCAAACACAGTTAAGTATTACCCAAAAGAAAATAGATGCGGGTGTATTACCCGAATTAAACTTAGCAGAAATAGAAGCGCAACTTGCCAATGATAGTAGTACCTACATCTCCGCAGCAATTAATTATGAACAAAGTGTATTGGCATTAAAAGCAGTATTAAACCTAGATGCAGCCGCCCCCTTTGATGTAGAAATTCCTGATGCAAGTACTATACCTGTATTGCCATTGGCAGAGTTACAACCCGAGCCCGTTTATCTGTTGGCACTAGGCACACAACCCTTGCAAAAGGCAGATTCATTTCGAATAAAAGCAGCAGAGAAGAACGTTGCTATCACGAAAGCACAGCTATATCCTACTTTATCCTTTGGCGTAAATCTCTCTAGTAACTTTTACAACTCCTTCAATAAAATAGCCAGTTATACCTTCAGCGGATATAGCCCAAATGGGGATAAGGTAACTGTTGGTGGCACCCAATATGACGTTAGTTCACCTGTAGTTTCGGTTAAACAATCAAAAAACAGTTTTAGCGAACTATGGAGTGGGTATGGTAACCAGCTAAATAACAACTTCGGTCAGACCCTAGGTTTCAGCTTGAGTGTACCCATCTTTAACAATGGTCAATATCGGATTGCTTATGAACAATCGAAGCTTAATTATAAAACACAACTATTGAACAAAGAGGGTGCAGACATGACCCTGAAACAAAACATTTACACCTCGTATTCCAATGCAGTGTCGGCTTTGCAGAAGCTACAAGCAGGAAAGAAAAGTGTAGAAAGCAACCAAAAGGCTTTCGACTTCGCCACCAAGCGCTATGACCTGGGCTTGTTGAGCACCATTGATTTATTGACCAATCAGAATAATTTATTGCGTGCCAAATTGCAACAGGTAAGCAATGAATATGACTATATATTCAAGATGAAAGTGTTGGAGTTTTATAAAGGGCAAGGGTTGAAGCTTTAGTTATGAATTATGAGTTATGAGTTATTATTTAAACCACTCATAGCTCATTTCTAAAATAAAAATTATGAATAAGACATTATTATGGATAATCATCGGAGTCGTGATATTACTCGGCGGAATGTTTGGCTTAAAGAAAGCGGGTATTATTGGCAAAGAAGAAGGGGTAATGGTAGCTACCGAGAAGGCTGTCACCCGTACCATTACAGAAACGGTGAATGCAAGTGGAAAAATTTACCCGGAAGTAGAAATAAAGATTAGTCCAGATATCAGCGGGGAAATTGTGGGCTTATATGTTAATGAAGGGGATACAGTGAAGAAAGGGCAAATTTTAGCTAAAATATATGCTGATATATACCAAACACAAAAAGACCAGGTATCTGCGGGCTTAACGCAGGCAGAAGCACAGAAAAGTAATTCGGAAGCGAGTATTGTAGGTTTGAAGGCAACCCTAGACCAAGCTAAGATTACTTTCGATCGTCAACAGAAATTGCTAAAAGAAAAGGTTATTGCACAATCTGAGTTTGAAGCTGCGCAACAATCCTATCTGGCAGCTCAATCAAATTATTTCGCTGCCAAAGAAGGTTTAAAAAGCAGTGATGCCAACATTATGGGTAACCGCGCACAATTAGCTAAAGCAGACAAAGACCTGAGCAGAACCATCATTACTGCACCGATGGATGGTGTTGTAAGTTTGTTGGCTGTAGAAAAAGGAGAACGTGTAGCAGGGAACAGCTTTAATGTAGGTACCGAAATGATGCGTATTGCCGACCTGGGTAGTATTGAAGCACGGGTTGATGTAGGCGAAAATGACATTCCTAAGGTAAAGATAGGCGACACAGCATTGGTGGAAGTAGATGCCTATACCGGACGCAAGTTCAAAGGAATTGTTTATAAAATTGCAAATCCTACCACTTCTCTTACCTCTTCTACAACCGATGTAACAGAATATAAAGTGCATATCAGACTGTTGTTGGATAGTTACAAAGATTTAATTCTTCCTCACAAAAGCTTCCCTTTCCGTCCTAATATGAGTGCAAGTGCCGACATCCAGACAAAGACAAAAACAAATGTTTTGTCCGTTCCCTTGAATGCCGTAACCACTCGTAGCAACAAACCCGAAACTAAACCTACTACAGATAAAAAGGACGACAAAAAGGAGGATAAAGAAGATAATACTGATACTAAACCCAAAGCAGCACCTGCTGCTGATAGCTTTGACGAAGTAGTTTTCGCCTTACAAAAAGATGGCACTGTAAAACAATTAAAGGTGAAAACAGGTATTCAGGACATTAATAACATTGAGGTGATAGATGGCTTAAAAGGTGTTGATGAAGTTGTAATTGCTCCTTATACCTTGGTGAGTAAAACACTAAAAACAGGCGACAAGGTAAAAGTGGTTGCCAAAGATAAATTATACGAGGAGGATAAGAAATAGTGGTTAGTTATTAGTTGTTAGTTATTAGTTATTAGTAAAACTTGTATCTAACAACTAACCACTAATCGCTAACAACTAATAAAGTGATTGATATGAAATTTGGAATGATTGGAAGTGGAAGCTGGGCAACTGCATTAGCGAAGATTTTAACAGATAACGGGAATACGATTCATTGGTGGATTAGAAACAACAAATCAATTACAACCTTCAAAAAAAGAGGACATAATCCCCAATACCTAGGGGCTGCCTACTTTAATACCGAACAATTAATTCTTAATTCCAACGTAGAAGAAGTAATCCGGGAGTCTAACATTCTGGTAATCGCAGTTCCATCAGCCTATGCCATTGACGCTTTATCCGAATTACCGAAAGATATCTTTAAAGGGAAAAAGATTGTTTCTGCCATCAAAGGCATCCTTCCTTCTACCAATCAATTATTAAATGAATACCTGAAAGAGGCTTTCGATGTAGCGATAGAAGACTATTTTACAGTACTTGGACCTTGCCATGCCGAAGAAGTAGCCTCCGAAAAACTCTCTTATCTTACCTTCTCTGGAATAGACGAAGCTTATGCGGCACAGATTGCCGCTTGTTTCAATACCGAATACATCAATACCAAAGTAAACCACGATATCTTGGGCGTTCAGTACGCGGCCGTACTCAAAAACATCTATGCATTAGGAGCGGGTATTGCACATGGCCTCGATTATGGCGACAACTTCCTGAGTGTGTACATTGCTAACTGTGCCGATGAAATGGTAGACTTCTGCAAGAAAATGGTGTGGGACAAAGAGAGTGAGGAGGAACAAAAAAGTATCAACTATTCCGCTTCTGTTTACCTCGGCGACTTATTGGTTACCTGCTATTCGTTGTATAGCAGAAACCGGACTTTTGGTAACATGATCGGTAAGGGATACAGTGTAACTGCTGCCAAACTAGAACTTAAGATGGTGGCAGAAGGGTACAATGCAAGTAAATGTATCTTCATCACCAACGAGCAAGTGCAGGCTTCCATGCCGATTGCCACCGCTATCTATCAGATACTTTGGGAGGAATTAAGTGCCGAAGAGGGCTTCAAGCAAATTGAGAGTTGTTTGGTATAGTCGCAACACCTGCTACAAATTACCCAAAATATTTTGTTGTACTTCTTGCATCTCTTCTTTAGTAAGGCTTAGCTTGGCATTCAACAGATTCATATCTTCTGTTCTGTTCATCGGAATCAAGTGCACATGCGCATGTGGCACTTCCAACCCAACGGTCAAAATACTTACTCTATCACAAGGATACGCCTTTTCAATTGCTTTGGCAATGGGCTTTGCAAAAGTCAACAAGCCAGAAAGGTATTCATCGGGAACATCAAATAGTTTATCTACTTCTATTTTAGGAACTACCAATGCATGACCTTTTCTTAACGGGGAGATATCTAAGAATGCAATAAAGTGTTCATTCTCTGAAAGCTTGTAGCAAGGAATTTCGCCGGCGATTATTCTAGAAAAGATAGTCATTTGGTGAGTTGTGAATAAGGAGAGGTGATTGATTGGCTAATGGTTTCAAGTGATTGGATTTAGGTTACAAGTTTCAAGTTACCAGTATCAGGCAACTTGAAACTTGTAATTAATTTAGATGGTAATTGCATCTACCTGAAACTTCATAATGCCTGTTGGAGTCGTAATTTCAGCAACCTCTCCTATCGCTTTACCTAGCAATCCACTACCAATAGGTGAAGAGGCAGAAATCTTTCCTAGCTTTAAGTCAGCTTCTTTCTGTCCTACAATCTGGTAAGTCATTACTTTCTTAGTAGCCAGATTGGTGATAGTTACCTTTGTTAATACCGCCACTTTACTGGTATCGATGGTAGTAGGATCAACGATTTTGGCGTTTGCTATTATTCCCTCCAATTGTTTTATTCTTGCTTCAAGCATTCCTTGTGCTTCTTTAGCGGAGTCGTATTCTGCATTTTCTTTCAAGTCGCCCTTTTCTCTTGCTTCGGCAATGGCTCTGGAAGCAGCCGGTCTGTCAATGCCTTTCATGCGTTGCAATTCTTCGCGCATCTTGGTGAATGTCTCCTGTGTTACGTAGTCGCTCATATAATTCTGTTTAGACTGTTATCAAAAAAAATACAACGCCACAGAATCTGCGGCGTTGTATCCCAACAAATATATAATAATCTTAAATAAAGAAAAAAATAAATTGTTAATGGATGGTTATAAGTGATTTATTTATTGATGATATAACATTTTAACGATAGATGTTGGAATATTGACACGTGATGTTCAAATGTAGACACGTCATGTTGGAACTAAAAAACTTTCTATGGGAATATATAATACGTCACGTATTATGTATAATATGCCACGTATTATGCTTAGTATACCATGTATTAACTCAAATACAGTGTTTATTATGGTCTGAACTAATATTGCCACTAATAGTCGCAGGAAATGTTTGCCAATGACTAGTTTATATTGGGTAAAAATAAACATTAGCCTAAAAATTCCTCACAACCAACGTGTGTAGGCTTTTATTAGTAATCACTTTTTTAATCGAAACTGTAGGAAGTAATTAATCATCAAAAAAGTACAAAAGATAAATACCGACAACCCGAAGTTGGCACTTCCATTAAAAAGAAAACTATCAGGCAAAAGACCAATAGCATACAAAATATATCTGATGATGAAATAGATTAAATTAATCACATAAAAACCTATCCAAAAGTGTAGCAACCATTTGGTTACCATTTCTCTCAAAGAAAACCAACCCAAAAACCCATTAATTGCAATCATACAAAAAACAAGAAAACACAATAAATTAAAGGAACAATTCAATCTGCTTACCCATTTTAATTCTATTAAATAATGTGTAACTAGGTCTACAAATAAAATAATAATAAAAATGGGCAATATTTTCAGGTATTTCATAGGACAAACAATTGGAACATTTTTATTCAATCGGTTTGGTTATTAAAGCCTTCAAATAGGTAACACACAAAATAAAAATACACGAATACACAATAAAAGTAAAGGCATAGTGATGTGCGAAGTCAGTCCATTCAGGTTTGTTCATATTCAGCCAGGTAAGTGCGTAACACCTGATGATATTTAGGACAAATATGATTGCAATACCTACAACTGCAAACGATAGCTTTCGGATGAGTTTGCCCGGTACACATAGAAAAAAACATATATAAGCTTGATACAAAGCGAGGGCATTACACCCATCAGTTATAAAAAGAACTTGTAGGTTGTTCAGATAAATCCCCTGAAACCCATTAGGTAGAGGAATATTCTCAAAGCCAGGATGATAGAAAAAATTTAAAGTCTTAGTTGTTACATTAGAAGTAACAAAAGTTAAGTATCTATTCAACCAAGAGCCTTGATTAAATACAAAATGATTCAATATCGAAAATACAATCCATAAGATGAGTGCTGATATTGCAAATCGCTTGAGCATCAATGGGATTTCCTGAAACTGTTTTTTTATATTGTCGATTAATATCGCTGTCTCCATTATTATTTATTTATCTCCAACACACTAAACTATATATTTGAATAAAAGGAGTTTCTTTGTTCCCTTAGCTCTTGATTTTTCTTATTAAACAACTCTTCTTTTTCTAGTTGACTCATCTTAAAAAAACGTACAACTCCTCCTACCATTAGTAGTTGCGACAATCCATAGCCTAAAGCGACCAACACATACAATTGTATATTTATTTCGCTTGCAGCAAAGTCGGCATACGCATAAGCCGCATTAGCTATCAAAATAAATAGTACCGCACCTACAATCTGATAAATTGCAGGATACATTTTAGGAAAAGTTGCAAGCGTACTTACTGTTGCGGCCAATACAGAAAGTAATAAAACATTAATATAAAGAGGGGCATTAGCAAACTTTAACCCAATATGCAATATAAACTTGAGGTAAACAGCGCCAACAAAAAAGGTGGCTATAAGAACACCTACATTTAGTACCGATAATTTGAAAGGGGTATCCAATGGTAGCATTCTTTTCCAAAGTTTTACCAGCATAAAAGTGTAGAGCGGATAGATGAGTAGAAATAAACTAAGGCAGGCCAACAGCGAATAGAAAGTAGAACGGGTTGCCAAAATATCAGAAAGCCAAGATAATACTAGTGCTACCCAAAGCAATACAATCTCTATCCGAAAGGGGGTATCAGTTTTAGTTTTAATAGATTTTCTAGTCGATAAATAAATCATCAGGCAAGGCATTAATAAGGGTCTACAAAGAAACCGCTTTTCAAACTTGCCATGATAAAGCATATAACAATCTGCAAACAATGCAATAAAGTAAACGCTCAATATAAGTATTCGTAGTGCCCTTTTAGCCATATTAGTTTTTGTTTGTGCAATAGTAACACCTTTAAACAAAAAACATTGGAACATTTTATAAAAAATATTTCAGTTTCATATACAAATCCCTAGTTTTCCCTTGCTTTTTCTCATTATTCCGTTGATATTTCCCAATTTTTACCTCATTCCACATTCAATAAAGCCACTTTTATAACAACCAACAACCTCTTCAACAGACTCGCAAAAACTTATCATTACAATACCAACAATAATACGAGTACTTTCACCCAAAATACAAAAGCTATGGCAAACGTTACAATAACAATCCCCCCGGTATCAGATTATCGGTATCACCTAGGTTTGGTTACGACGTTTATACTCGCTCATTTAACAGGTGAACCAAATGGCATAAAAAGCCCGATAGACTTTCAAGGAATTGTTGATACACAATCGGTGTTGTTATTAACGAAGAAATTATCCACCGCAAAGCCCGATAAGCCCTTTAAAGTATCCTTAAAAGAGGCGCTATTGTTTTATACCTGTTTTGTATTGATGAACAAAATACTTGTAAGCAAACACGATGAAGTACTTACAACCGTACTACTAAAAATATTGCCCGCCAACCATCAATTAAAAGAATTTAAAGCCTTTAGAGACGAAATGTTACACGTAAACACCTATCTGATTGCAGATAGCGAAAAGAAATTTGTAGCACACAAAGAATGTACTACGCTAAAAGAAAGACTTGCAGAAATAGATTTGGGCTAATAGTATCATCCCCTATTCAACTCCCCCTTTAACTCCTATAATTTACAGATTCTTTCCAAGTGTTTATTGATTTCCACATGACCAAATGGAAAATATAAAAATATTTTCAACAAAGTCCATTAGTCTAGTAGATTTATATATATTTGCCGCCGATGAACACAAAAGAAGTAAATATTTCCATTCAATTGGCTACTCGAGGCCTCATTGAATCTTTGGAAAAACAGTTTTCTTTTCTACAAGAAAATAAACTAACCGATACATCATTTTTTTATTGTTGCCTTTAGTGGGTTAAAGCTAATTGTAAACACATAGGGCTAAAGATTCAAATAGTTAGCCTACTAATAAAATAGACTTAAATATTTAATTAAACAAAACAACCAGCATTATGCGTAAACTAGTACAAAGATTAAAATTAAAATGGGTAGCAGTATTCATCCTGTCAACAGGGCTGCACATTATCTCTCTCGCACAAGACAACAGGATAATAGAAATATCCGGACAGGTAGTAGATCAAGACAAAAAAGAGGCACTTGCAGGTGTAAGTATCCAGATAAAAGGAACAGTAGTAGGCACAGTAACATCCAACAAAGGAAATTTTATATTAAAAACCAAATCCAAATTTCCTTTCACCTTGGTGTTTAATTCTGTTGGGTATCAACCGCAAGAGTTTGTGGTTACAGGTATCGATTCTAAGCTGAATATTGCACTTTCAACGCAGTCTTATCTGGGCAAAGAAGTAGTTGTAACCGCTTCACGTGTGGCAGAAAGTATTCAGCGTTCTCCGGTGGCTATCCAGAAATTGGACATCAGGGCAATAAAGGAGAGCCCTGCACCAAGTTTCTACGATGCGCTGGAGAATGTAAAAGGCGTTCAGATGATTACCTCAAGCCTTACTTTCAAAGTGCCCAACACACGTGGGTTCAACATTCCAAACAATTTCCGCTTTATGCAATTGGTGGATGGCGTAGACATGCAAGCTGCTACTTTGGGTGTACCATTGGGTAATGCCATCGGACCAACAGAATTAGATATCTCAAGTGTAGAAATTACGCCGGGTGCCGCTTCTGCGTTGTATGGTATGAATGCCATCAATGGGATGGCCAACCTAATTACCAAAAGTGCATTCACCAGCCAAGGACTTAGCTTTTACCAAAAACTAGGAGTTAATCATTTGGGTGGCACCGGTAGAGATGCGTCAGTATTGACAGAAACGGCTATTCGTTTTGCAAAAGCCATTAACAATAAGTTTGCCTACAAGGTAAATTTCAGTTACCTAAAAGGTACAGACTGGGTATCTGATACGAGAAAAGATCAGAATCCTAATAATTTAAAATCTGCTAACCCTGCATTTCCTTCCTTAAATGGAGATGCAAACAATGTCGCTTTTGATGGCTGGAACAAATATGGTGATGATGCAGTGGCAGGTAGTAATACCTTTTCTTTAACAGGGTTAACCATTGACGGAATTAAGAATAAAACTTTAACGGTAGCCAGAACGGGTTATTGGGAAAAAGATCTGGTTATGCCAGATGTGAAAAATATAAAGTTTGATGCAGGATTGAGTTATAGAATTTCTAACAATGCCGAATTGTCATACAACTATCGGGTGGGCCAGATGGATGGCGTGTTCCAAAGAGGAAATAAAGTTCAGTTGAACAACGTATTAGTGCAAAACCACAAGTTAGAGTTGAAAGGAGCAGATTATGTTGTTCATAGCTATGTATCCATTGAGAATACGGGTGATTCTTACAATGTAAAACCATTGGCAGACAATTTAGACCTTTACACAGGCGGTGCTTCTGATACTAAAACTGCATCAAGCTGGGGTACAAAATACAAAAATGCTTTAACCAGCTATAATGGTGGCGTACTAACTTCTGCAAACTTAGCCGATGCAAACAGGGCAGCAAGAGCTGCTGCGGACAAAGGACGTGCAGAGCCTGGTACAGCACGTTTTGATTCTTTGGTGAATGTAATCAGACACATCAACAACTGGGACATCAAGTCTAGTGCAATACCTAACGCCCCTGCAACAGGTGGAGCAGCATTAATCCAAAAGAGTCGTTTGTATCATATAGAAGGCCAGTGGGACTTGAGTAAGAAAGTAAAAGTTTTTGATCTTTTGATTGGTGCTGACGCCAGGGTATATGAGGTAATTCCTGATGGAAATAACTTTGTAGACTTCTCGCGTTCAATTGCAGAGCGTAATGTACAATTGCCAGATGGTACTTTTGGTAAGAATGTGTACTACAGGAAGTATGGAGCATTCTCTCAAGTGACAAAGACATTATTAAATGATCATTTAAAATTGTTTGGTTCTTTGCGTTACGATTACAATCCCGAGTTTCAGCCTAAAGTTACCCCAAGAATTGCTGCTGTTTACACCATCAACAAGATACATAATATCCGCTTCACATTCCAACAAGGTTATCGTTATCCATCTTTGTTTGAAGCCCTTTCTTATGTTAACAATGGTCGTGTAAAACGTGTAGGTAGTCTGCCTTACATCAATGAAGGATTAGGTTATTTAAACAATAGCTACTATCAATCATCAGTTGTAAACTTTAACAACACAGTAAAAGCTGCCGGCAACTCTGATTCTGCTGCTTTGGCAAATAGAAAACTACTGATTGCAGCTAACCTTCCAAATGCTCGACCCGAGAAGATTACTTCTTTTGAAATTGGATATAAAAGTGTACTGTTCGATAATAAACTGGTCGTAGATTTTGATGCGTACACCAATATATACAACGGCTTCCTAGGTCAGGTTCAAGTATTTGTGCCTAAAGGACAGACGGTAGGTTCAGATGCAGCAGTATTGGCAATGTTAGACAGAAACAGAGATTCTACCAAAGCCACTGCTACTACTGCTGCAAGTTTTGGTCAGGATAGGTACAGGGTTTATACCAATGCCAAAAATGATTACAACAACTATGGCGCATCATTAGGGTTAACTTACAACTTCTACAAGAAATTCATCGTTAGTGGTAATGTAAATTACAATAGCATAGCCACAAGTGGCGCGGGAGATCTATTTGTTACCGGATTTAATACGCCAAAATGGACTTCAAATATCTCTTTTGGAAATAGAGAAATTATAAAGAATGTAGGGTTTAACCTAGTATGGAAATGGCAAGATGCTTTTCTTTGGGAAAGTCCATTGGTTACAGGAGGTGTAGACGCCTACAATATATTTGATGGCCAGATAAGCATTAAACTACCTGCTTACAAGTCTACTTTAAAAGTTGGTGCGTCAGATATTTTCAATACCAAATACATCCAGTATGCTGGTGGCCCAACCATTGGCGCATTGCTATACACTACTATTACGATAGACGGATTATTGTCTAAATAATAAATATTAAATTGTCAAAGCAGTAAGGGTCAAAAAGAAAAATCTTTTTGACCCTTACTTTATATATCATTATACGGATCCAAATAGGGTCGAAAAGACAAAAATCATTATGAAATACCCTCCTTAAAAAGATTCTCCAATATCTAAATACAATCCTTTATTCCCATCTTTAGCAAAGGCTACATCTAAGCGGACATTAAGTCGGTTACTCTTATTAACGGCATACCGCAGTCCACCCCCAATAGAATATTTCAACGATTGAATACTGTACTCCGAGATACGATTGGCAACATCACCCAATCCGCCAAAGGCAACTGCACCGATACGTTTATAGATTGGAACCCTGTATTCGGTTTGTATATAATAATCCTCTTTACCTCGGTAACGTCCTCGGTAAAATCCACGAATACTGTTGGTGCCCCCAAATAAAGCCAAACTACGAAGCGGAATACTCGGCCCATAATTGAATAAATAATAGAGTTGAGTGGCGATTACCCTATTTTTCCCGATACTATGATAGTTTCTTAAATCGAGTATCAAAGTATTAAAATCGTAATCAGAGCCAAATACCTTATTAAAATTTAATAATTGCAGTTGTAGAAAGGATCCCTTAGTGCTAGAAAAAGCATCATTGCGGGTATCGTAAGTAAGGCTGCCTCCAAGGGCAACTGTTTTATAAGGTTGTCTACCCTTTACATCTTGTTGCTCAAAAATACCTCCGGAATTGTAGTGAATTTGGGCAATATCTTGCAACTGTGCACGAATGCCTATATAAAAGTTCTTTTTTACATGCTTCATCAAATGCCCAAATAGATAGTATTGTTCATAACGATAAACTTCTAATGCGCTATCGGGTGTTTTATTGCCAATTCCCCAAAACTTTTCTGGATAATTACGATAGGAGACCTCCCCATCCAACATGTAGTTGTTTTTGGGAAAGAATAATTTACCCATCATACCAATAAAGAGCTGCTTTTGAGTAGTATAAACTAATGCGCCGTACGCCTGTGAAGTTTTAGTTTCGCTGTAATGCTTGCCCACAGAAAAAGTAGATAGACCTGCTAATCCATAAGCAAATCCTGTTTCTTTTGCTTTGGCAAAAACGGGTAAAACTAAAGTGTGTTTCTTAGGAAATGAATCTGACTGAGCTTGGCAATACAAGGCGTATAATAGAAACAAAGCTGATAACGATCCGAATTTCATTTAAGTAGTTAGTTTGTGCTTCAAATATAATGGAATTTGATTGGCTGAGATATTAACCGCTGATTTTACAGAGATGTATTGAGTAAATTAAATAACTAGTGTCATGATAATGGAGCGAGATAAATACTAAGTCGTTACTTTTACCGCCCAAGGATTTTGGTTAATAAAAGAAAATAACGAATGAGTAAAGAAATTACATCTAGAGAACAAGACTATTCACAGTGGTATAACGACTTAATAATAAAAGGTGGTTTGGCAGATTACACGGCTGTACGTGGCTGTATGGTAATTAAGCCCTACGGTTTTGCCCTATGGGAAAATATGCGCGATGTATTGGACAAGATGTTTAAAGATACAGGGCACCAGAATGCCTACTTCCCTTTGTTTGTACCTAAGAGTTTGTTTGAAGCAGAAGAAAAGAATGCAGAAGGATTTGCAAAAGAATGTGCCGTGGTAACACACTATCGTTTGAAAATCGATCCAAATAATAAAGCTAAATTAATCGTAGACCCAGAAGCTAAACTGGAAGAAGAGTTGATTGTACGTCCCACCAGTGAAGCAATCATCTGGAGTACTTATAAAGGATGGATTCAAAGCTACCGCGATTTACCCATATTAATTAATCAATGGGCTAATGTGGTTCGTTGGGAAATGCGAACTCGTTTGTTCCTCCGTACTGCCGAGTTTCTTTGGCAAGAAGGACATACTGCCCATGCAACCAAAAAAGAAGCCGTAGAAGAAGCAGAAAGAATGCTGGAAGTATATGCCGACTTTGCTGAAAACTATATGGCAATGCCCGTAATAAAAGGAATCAAAAGCCCTAACGAACGTTTCGCTGGAGCAGAAGAAACCTATTGCATTGAGGCGTTGATGCAAGATGGCAAAGCATTGCAAGCAGGAACTTCACATTTCCTGGGACAGAACTTTGCCAAAGCTTTCGATGTGAAGTTTAGTGATAAAGAAAATAAGCTAGACTACGTGTGGGCCACAAGTTGGGGCGTTAGTACACGTCTGATCGGTGCATTGGTAATGGCACACAGCGATGATGATGGTTTGGTGCTTCCTCCTAAGATTGCACCCTTGCAAGTGGTGATAGTTCCCATCTTTAAAGGAGATGAGCAAAAGGCAATGATTGATAACAGGGTGTCAGAAATAACCAAGCAACTAAAAGAATTGGGTATTCGTGTTAAATATGATGATAATGAGAATACGCGCCCAGGTTGGAAGTTTGCGCAATACGAAATGCAGGGTGTACCTGTTCGTATTGCTATTGGTGCTAGAGATTTGGAAAACAACGTAGTAGAAGTAGCCAGAAGAGATACCAAAACAAAAACAACAGTAGACATTAACGGAATCTCTTTTTACGTAAAAGAACTGTTAGAGGAAATTCAATTGCACATCTTCAATAAAGCAAAACAATATACCGATGAGCATATTACGCCTGCCAATAATTGGGAAGAGTTTATTGACTTACTGGATAATAAAACAGGATTCATCTCAGCGCATTGGGATGGCACGCCAGAAACAGAAGAAAAAATAAAGGAATTAACGAAAGCAACAATCCGTTGCATTCCTTTAAATAATCCTTTGGAAGAGGGCAAATGTATACTCACCGGAAATCCATCTACGCAAAGAGTATTGTTTGCAAGGGCTTATTAAAGCCTGAAGCCTCGCAGGAATTCTTCTACAGGCATACGTCTCTTTCCTTCTAGTTGCAAATCTGTAAGATGTATATATCCATCTACGCAACTAAACTTCAGGAAAGTTTTGTTATCTGTAGAAGCTGTGCCAATTGCACTGTTATGTGTAGTGACTTCTTTGGTACAAGCAAATATTTTCAACTTCTTTTCAGTAATAAAGGTAAATGCAGCAGGGTAAGGGGACAATCCCCTTATTTTGTTGTGAATACTAGTTGCCGATTGATTCCAGTCTACCTTACAAGTTTCAGTAAATATTTTTGGGGCGTGATTTAGCGGTAAACGGTTAACGGTTAACGGAAATACCTCTTCCTGCAATTTAGGCAAAACACTTCCATCCAACAACCCTTTCATCGTTTGCACCAGCGTTTCGGCTCCTACCAACATCATGCGGTCGTGTAGTTCGCCGGCAGTTTCATTATCACCGATAGGTATTGGGGTTTGCAATAAAACATCTCCTGTATCTATGGCGTGTTGCAATTTAAAAGTAGTCACACCTGTCACCTTTTCTCCATTTATCACCGCCCAGTTAATGGGGGCAGCACCACGGTATTGGGGCAATAACGATCCATGTACATTAATGGTTCCCATTGGGGGCATATCCCATACCACAACAGGCAACATCCTAAACGCGACTACTACTTGCACATCAGCCCTTAATGATTGTAGTTCTTCTAAAAATGCAGGGTTCTTCAGTTTCTCTGGTTGCAATACGTTAAGCCCTTTTGATACAGCATATTTCTTTACGGCACTTTCTGTTAGTTGCATCCCCCTTCCGGCAGGCTTGTCGGGCGCTGTTACTACACCTACAATAGTGCATCCCGCTTTAACCAATGCATCCAAAGAAGCTACAGCAAAGTCGGGTGTTCCTAAGAAAACAATACGCAAATCAGCTAATGTCATGCGGCAAAACTAAGACCTTCAAACTGCAAACAATAAAGGAATTTAAAAATAGTTGAAGCAGCGAATAGTACAGAAAACAACATCTCCAATTTGTTAACTTCTTAACTTTTCTATAGTATAGTTGTTAATTGATTACTTTTTATACAGTCTAACTAACAATCATCAGTTATAAAGTATTCATTTAAGTTACTTTTGCGACCAATTAATAAATAATAATGAAGAAGACACATATTGCAATGTTGGTATTGATAGTAGTTGCTATCACCGTTTTGATAAGTTTTACTGGCAATCTAACAACCTACGAGACAATTGCTTCTGCTAAACAGAAAGAAGGTAAATTCGTAAACCTTATTGCCAAATTAGACAAATCTCAACCCATGGAATACGATGCAGCGAAAGACCCCAACTACCTCACATTTACAGCAGTAGACACCTTAGGTAGTACGGTAAAAGTGGTTTATCGCAATACCAAACCTACAGACATGGAGAAATGCGAACGTATTGTTTTAAAAGGTAAAATGCAAGGTGACCACTTCGAATGTAAAGACATCCTTTTAAAATGTCCTAGCAAATACAAAGACGATGCGGCGGCTGCTACCAATGCTGCACAAACGGCTGGCGAGTCTGCCACAAATGGTGGTCTTACTAGTGCAGACAGTATTGCAAAAAAGGCAACTCCCGCCTACTAATACCTGTTTACACCGTTACACATTCTCAATTTATTGCACCCAAGGGGCATAGTTTAAACAAGCTTTATGCATTATTCGGACGAACATTTATTATACGGTCAGATAGGTCACTTCTTCAATATACTTTCTTTTATAGCATCCCTGTTGGCTACCGTTGCTTTCTTTTGGTCTAATAACACCAAGGCTACCAATGCCTCATTAATACAAGAAAAACAAAGTTGGTTACGTTTTGCAAGATTCTGTTTCTTTATCGAAACAGTTTCCGTACTTGTTGGCTTTGCTACCCTCTATTACATCATTTCTCACCACCTATTCGAGTACAAATACGCTTGGGAACATAGCGACAAAGGGTTGCAAGTTCAATATCTTTTCAGTTGTTTCTGGGAAGGACAAGAAGGTAGCTTCATGTTGTGGACTTTCTGGAATTGTGTACTAGGTTGGTTACTTATTTGGCGTGCCAAAGAATGGGAGGCAGGTACATTGACGGTTATCAGCTTTGCACAGTTTATTTTGGCAAGTATGTTAGTAGGCTTCTACTTCTATGGCGCCAAGTTGGGCAGTAGTCCGTTTGCGCTGCTTAGAAATGAAGGTATCCTGGACAATGCACCAATCTTTCAAGATGTCATTAATGGTGGTTTACGTAGCGATTACCTTACCTTAATAAAGGATGGACAAGGATTAAATACCCTGCTGCAAAACTATTGGATGGTCATTCACCCACCCATCTTATTTCTTGGTTTTGCAAGTACGATTGTGCCCTTTGCTTTTGCCCTCGCAGGCTTGTACAATAAAGACCACAGCTGGATAAAACCTGCTTTACCTTGGGCTGCTTTCAGTGGGGGTATACTATGTCTAGGTATTATGATGGGGGCTGCGTGGGCCTATGAGAGTCTTACTTTCGGGGGCTATTGGGCGTGGGATCCGGTAGAAAACGCATCCCTTGTTCCTTGGATGGTGATGGTGGCAGGCTTGCATACCAATATGATCTATAAAACAACAGGCTATAGTCTTCGCACGACCTATCTATTTTATATTCTTAGCTTTTTGTTGGTATTGTACTCAACATTCCTCACACGCAGCGGGGTATTAGGCGACACCTCTGTACACGCTTTTACCGATCTTGGCATGAACACCCAATTGTTAGTGTTCCTGTTGATATTCGTAATCCCTGCTTTTACAATTTACGCTATCAGGTACAAGTCTATACCCACCATCGTAAAAGAAGAAAGCACCTACAGTCGCGAATTTTGGATGTTTATCGGTTCATTGGTATTGTTTTTATCCGCTATATTAATCAGTCTAAAAACATCTGTCCCCATCTACAATAAACTATTCGACCAAAAAGTTGCCCCATCCGAGGATCCCATTTTTGCGTACAATCAGGTACAAGTTTTTGTCTGCATTATTCTCGGGTTGCTCACTGCCGTAACACAATACCTAAAGTATAAGGATACACCAACAGGGGTTTTCAGTAAAAAGATTTGGTTACCTACAGCCATTGCATTAGTAGCGAGTGTGCTGATCAGTGTTTTTGGTTCCATCAATTATACCCAAAAAGGAGCAGGCTTCTTGGGGGCAATACATGTTGCCATCTTTGCTGCTGTCTATGCAACGGTAGCCAATGCAGGTTATATATGGTTGGTATTGAGGGGGAAAATAAAAGCAGCAGGTGCTTCTGTAGCACACATTGGCTTCGGATTGATTCTCGTGGGGATATTGATTTCCTCAAGTAAAAAGACGGTGCTTAGTTGGAACACTACGGGTATTTCTGTTTTTCAAAAGGATAAAAAAGAAGACCCAGCCGAGAATATTACCCTCTTCAAAGGACTTGCGACCGATATGGGCAAGTACATGGTTACGTATGCCCGAGATACCTTTAACGAAAAAGAACGTAAGCGTTTCTTCGAAATAAAATTCGCGTCTAAAACATCCAATGAACAATTCTTTCTATATCCCGATTTAATTAAAAACAACAAAGGGGCAGAAGGCTTTGCGGCCAATCCTGCTAGCAAACACTATTGGTATAAAGACATATTTGTGTATATCTCTTCCTATAAAGGAAGCGATGCGGCCGATACAGCGAAGTTTATAGGGCGTGAATTGAAAGTGGGAGATACTTTGTTTTACAGTAGCGGATTGATGATTTTGCATAAGGTGGACATAAACCCAGCCAATCAAAAAGAGCGTGTGAAAGAAGGGGAGACCTCGTTGTTTATGGACATGGAAGTGATTGCAAAGGATGGCAGACGATACAAAGCATTTCCAGGTATAGCTCTAAAAGGAACAGAACTGCGTGACTTACCAGATAGTGTGATTTCTCAGAATTTGATTCTTAAATTCAATAAAGTAGTTGACCAGAAGCAAGGAAAATTGGAGTTGGGGGTAAAAGAAAGTTCAGCCATCACCGATCTTGTTACCCTTAAAGTATATGAGTTCCCGATGATTCTCGTTTTATGGATAGGGGTAATCATTACAGTAATTGGATTCTTTATGTCCATCTATCAAAGATTGAAAAGAAAATAAACACTGATATACACCACCTGCACCAAAATAAAAAGATAATTTATGCGTTTGGATACCGTAATATTTGATATTGATGGACTATTAGTAGATAGTGAACCCTTGTGGAATGAAGCTGCAGAAGAAGTGTTTAAACAATACGGTATCATCCTTACCGAGCAACAATATCTAAGCACCACAGGCTTGCGCACCAAAGAATTTGTAGACCAATGGTTTGGCTATTTCGACGTATCCAAAACTAAGGCTGCCGAAGCAGAACAGAGAATCATCACAACCGTTCTTAATAAAATAGAAACACGGGGAACTATAATGCCCGGCGTACAACACATCATCAATTTCTTTTGTGAGAAAGGATTTAAAATTGGCCTAGCTACCTCCTCACCCCAGCAACTGATAGACCTAGTAGTATCGTTAATTGGTATTTCTTCTTACATCCATGCTACTGCCTCAGCCCAAGAGCTTCCTTATGGTAAGCCTCATCCACAAGTATATATTGATTGTGCCACTAAGCTCAACTCCTCCCCTGCCACCTGTTTGTGCTTCGAAGATTCTTTCAATGGGTTGATTGCGGCAAAAGCTGCAAGAATGAAATGTGTGGTAGTACCCCACCACAACCAACAAAAAGAAGAAAGATGGGGTGCTGCAGACCTTAAACTATCTTCCCTACAAAACTTTGGCGAGTTGCATTTTAATCTGTTGCAAGCATAAGTAAAAAAGATCTCGAAACTAAAAGTAAGTCAACCGATGTTGAATATTTGAATTATGATGTTGAATAAATCACACGTGATGTTGGATTTATCACACATGATGTTGGATTTATCACACGTGATGTTGGATTTATCACACGTGATGTTGGATTTATCACACATGATATTGGATTTATGACACGTGATATTGGATTTATGACATGTGATGTTGGATAATCAACACATGATATTGGATTTATCACACGTGATATTGGATAAATGACATTCGATTTTGGATAGTCTATCCCCCATCAGTCATAATAAACAAAAAAGCGTCCTGTTTTACTTAAAACAGGACGCTTTTCATGGATAGAATATGCTTAATTTACTTTGATACCAATATGCTTAACCACCTCATCCTTTTGATTTACATTGGCATTCTGTGCCACAAAAGCCATATCATACGTTTGCCCAGATACAAAAGTACTATCTAGTACAACAGAATAAGTGGCATAGGTTCCGTTTGCTTGCACTAGCTTAATACCTCTAGCAAATACATTTGAAGCATCTTTTACCGTGGCAGTAGGAAAATCATGGCGAACTAAATTTAAATTTACTGGAGATGTAATTGCCCAACCTTCATTACCCAATGTATTTGTTTTACTGCTTGGATCAAATGTAAGTGGATAATTTGTGGTGATACCAACACCGCTTGAATTGCAAGCCTTATTGTTTATAATCAACCTATTATAAATACTTCTGGTGTAAACATTATACTCACCCACATTCCACGCACCATAGTTTGTATTGATTAAACTAAAGAAGTTGTTGGGATAATTTACAAAAAACCTGTTGTAATTCATATTCACTTCCGACCATCCAACATAAGCAAAATTGGGGGCAGTATCAGATATGATATTGGGCGATGTCGCAAATGGAGGGGCAAATAAAGGCGTAAAAGTGCTATCGGATAGCGTATTACTTACTGTAAAGTTTTGTATAGACCATTTACGCTGTGCTGATTTAGCATTTTGACTCCCTATCACCTGAAAAGCAATATAGGCCGTATCAGACACATTAAACTGAGAAATATCAATCTTTCCAGATGAAACATAACTAGTAGTAGCGTAAGTAGGCCATTGTGCAAGATTGGTAATATCTGTCCAGGTAGCATTCGCCACACCAATAGAGTCATAGGTTTTTAGATTAGTAGAAATTTTTAATCTGATAGTATCGCCCATATTGTTCTTACTTCCTTGTGATACCAATGTTTGAAACTTTAAAATATCAGTTCCCTTACCATAGTTTCTGTTTCTATAATTTATATTCATTCCAGGTCTTCCATTATAAAACAAAATGATGTCTGCTTTATTCATGATAGTAAAAACTACAGTATCTCCAATGTTAAAGCTAGTTTTGTTGGCAACAACATCAAAGTTGCTGATGGGGTTGATGTCAGCAAGCTTCTGGCATCCAACACCAGCCATAACTAAAACTAGTACAATAAGAATCAAGCTGTAGGTGCGCAATGTTTTTTTCATGTCTTAATCAGTTTATTATCAATCGTCATTCTATATTATTACCAACCAGGGTTCTGTGACAAACCCGACTCCAACAACAACTCGCTAGCCGGAATAGGAAAATAAGTATACTTAACTGGATTATACAAAAAGTTTGTTATGGGCAGTACTGCTGCATTGGAAATGGAAGAACTAGGTGGATTTGTAGCAATGTTTGCATTCACCGTTAATGATAGATTGTTGATGGTGTTTACATAGCTTGATAATCCCCATCTTTTCAGGTCGTTGCGTCTTACGCCTTCAAAACAAAGCTCTCTGGATCGCTCCGCTTTAATACTATCTAGTGTTACAGTAGTTACGTCTACAGCAGAACCTACTGCGGTGGGATTAAATCCATAAGCCCTTCTTTTAACCTGATTATAATACTCAATCCCCATAGTAGAGGCATTTCCCCCATTCAATTGCAAATCGGCTTCTGCAGCCATCAACAGCACATCGGCATAGCGTATGATAGGAAAATTACAAGAGGTATACGTAGGATTTTTGACAGTATTTAACTCAAATTCTCTTCTCCATTTCGCAACAGGTCTGTCATAAGAGGTTAAGTAACCGGTGCCTCCATTAATTACATTGATTGCAGAGATAGACCCGTCTACCGGATTTATTACAATATGATATTTAAAGTTTTTCCCTTTACTGGGCAATCCTGTTACGCTGACAGTTGGGGTATCTACCGCAGGTGTCGTTACGTATCCACTACCCCCATTAATTACAGAAATAGAAGAAATGGCTCCCGTATTAAAATCGATAGTCGCTGTTGCTGTAGCGCCAGAACCATAAAAGGTGGTATCATAATCTATTTTGATAATGATAGAATCCTTATTCCTGATGGTATCCCTTGCTTTTACAGTCTTTCCTGCTACTATTGAAATAGCAGCGCCTAAACTTATTTTTTTATTAGCGCCATCAAAACTGTAAGTAGATAGTACCCAATCTTTTCTGGTATCTCCTGCACCATACAAACCCACCAAAGTTGGGTAGGCCCGAAACTGACCAGTAGACTTAGACTGTGACGGAGAAGGGCAAATTGGTCCTAAAACAGCCCCTAGTTGTTGTGTTACAGGATAGCCCAACGCGATATTGGCACCCACTCCATTAGATAAAAAAGCTGCATCCCAAATACCTTCACTTAGGTTGTTATCCGTAAAGTTGTTCTGCATATTATTTATGAAAAGACGTGCATAAGCAGGAGTTGCTGGATAAAGAGGATGGGATTGATAGTTTAATGAATGAACCCCGGCAGTAATTAGCTTATTAGACCAATAAAGTGCTTTTTGGTAGTAAGGGGTTCCCCCATTTACAGGATAACCTGCGGCGGACATGCATACCCTTGTTAATATCGCTTCTACGGCAGATTTAGAAACAATAGTAGTTGTCTGAACAGTACCAATAGACTGCACGAGAGAGTCTGCCGCAGTCATGTCTTTAATGATAGAATCATAAATATTCTTACTAGGCGTTTCAGGCAAATTAAAGTTAGTCCCCATTGTAGAAGAAGGCATGGTCTTGTAAGGCACATCACCAAAGTTATTCACCAGAAGATAGAAGTAATAAGCACGCATAAATAAGGCTTGCCCCTTAATATTTGCCCTAGTTACAGAATCCATGTCTGGCTTGTCTACCACACTCAATAGAATATTTGCTCTTTCAATACCTTGATAAAGATCTTTCCAAAATCCCAAATAAGTAGCATCATTACTAGATGACCGAAATGTTTCGGTAAGTGAGGCTGTACTAGTGCTGGTCCCGTTTATATCAAATCCTTCATCATTTCCTGCAGCAAAGTACCCCCACAGCCCTGCACCATACATTTCAACAGCATCCAATGGATTATAGACTGCCGCCAACTGATTGGTAAGCTCGTCAGCATTGGTTTGGTCGGTAGTACTAAAACTTGATGGTTTTAGGCTCAGGTCTTTATTACACCCAGCAATCAATATCCCAACAAAAGAAAGTATAGCAATAAGCTTGTAACTATTTTTCATACAAAAACAATTTAATATAAGACTTTAGAATGTAATCACAGCACCTACCGTATAGGTTCTATTTCTTGGATAAGGCACATAATCTAACCCTCCTGCAAGAGCAGCAGAACCAGAACTTGGTTGTACATACGAATAACCCGCTCCCGCAATGGCATTACCGCCAGTACTATAAAATGGCACACCAGATGGGTTTGCACCTCTGTAAGTAGAAACTTCGGGATCTAGCCCTGAATATTTTGTGAGCGTAAATATATTTTGTACCGCAATATAAAACCGCATCGAAGTAATACGCATTTTTGTTACCAATGAAGCTGGTAGACTATACTGCAAGTTTACGGTCTTTAATCTCAAATAAGTGCCATCTTCCACATACCTGGAGGATACCCTTGTAATACCATCAGGATCTTGTCCATTAGTGCGAGAACTTACTCTAGGAATATCGTTCGTTGGGTTGTTGGGTGTCCAATGATTGGCATAATCCGCAAACTGATTAGAATTAGCATAATAATTCCCATTATTATCAAATGCAACCTTATTGGCATTCAACACTTGGTTACCATAACTCCATTGAAAGAATATATTGAAAGAGAAGTTTTTATAGATGAAGTTATTCGTTAACCCACCCGTATGAATCGGAAGAGGATTACCAATAATCGTTCTGTCATGGTCATCAATTACACCATCTCCATTCAAATCAGCATATTTGGGGTCTCCAGGTTGCGTATTCGCATTATTGCCAAAACCAGCAATGCCTGGTTTGAGAATATAATTACCATTAGCCAACTGATTAAAATCGGTGTATTGATATACTCCAGCCCACTTATATCCATAGAATTGGGTGATAGGACTACCCACTTTAGCAGCCCACGCAGGCACACTACCATTTAAGCTCCAAGAAGTTAATTTAGTGTCAACGCCATTGTAAAACTCTATTATTTTGTTTTTATTAAAGGCAATATTAAAAGAGGTTGTCCAAGTGAAAGCTCCTTTTTGGATATTCGTAGTTGTTAAAGTAAACTCTAATCCACGATTTCTTATAACGCCAGCATTTTGATATTGAAGCACATTACCAACATTGTATCCTGCTATGGATGATAATGGAACAGCCAACAAGCTATTAGTAGTTCTTTTATCGTAATAATCTATATCTATCAAAATCTTATCGTGAGCAAAACTTAAGGTCGTTCCCAAATCCAATTGTCCAGTTGTTTCCCATGTTAAGTTAGGATTCCCTATAAAATAAGCAAATGCACCGGTTGTATTTATATTATTAAAAGGATATCCCCCCGAATTGGTTACCGCTGTTTGATACAAATAGCTAAAGTCCCCTACCCTGTTATTTCCTACAAAACCATAACTAGCCCTTAGTTTACCATCATTTAAAACTGAACCAAGCTTTCTAAAAATACTTTTATTCATGAAATTTTCTCTCGTAAAGTGCCAAGCAAACGCTCCAGAAGGGAAAAAGCCCCATTGTTTTCCCGGTGCAAATCGAGATGCGCCATCTTCACGACCTGTTAAAGTAAAAATATATTTTTCTAAGAGTGAATAGTTAATTCTACCTAAGTAGGAAAGCAATTGATTTGCTGATGGTACATTATGAGTGGTGTAAGGGGTACCCGTTCCCAAAGAACCAATGCCCAAGTACTCGAAACCTTTTGGTATTTGTATTGAAGCAAAACCATTTCCCTCAGTTGTTGCATACTGATAAGTAACCCCACCTACTGCATCCAAAATATGATCCCTGTCTTTCATCTTTCTGTAAGACAACAATGCTTCAGTTAAATAAGTATTATTATTGGTATTGTTTATGGCACCATTTATACCATTTTTGTTGTAAGGTGTACCATTCGAATTTATAGCTAATGTGCCACTAGAAGTTTTTGAATTATTAAAAGTTTGTGACAACAAGCCCGTATTAGAAATGCCTTCATTTAACCTTAGTTGCAATTCGGGGGTTATCTTATACTCAAGATAAACATTACAAGAGGTAGTCTTGGTAATATTCTTTCTAAACTCATTTTGTGCCTGTTGTTTTGGATTTATCAAATTATCTGGAATAAAAGTACTGGTACCAATTTGAGAACTATCCACCGATCCATCAGATAAATTTGCTCCACCTAATATGTCAACAGGTCTGAATGCCCACATGCTAGAAACTACCCCTCCTGTAGCATTACCAGTTGGCACTGTACCAAAGCTAGTTGTATTTGAATAATTGATACTTAAGCCCATTTTTATATTGTCACTGAACTTATTATCTAAGGAGAACTTTGCATCATATTTCTTCAATCCTGTATTAATGATGATTCCTTTTTGATTTGTAAATGACCCATTTACAGCATATTTCAAATCGGAAGTACCCCCAATCACGTTTAAATTGTGGGTTTGCAACATACCCGTTTGTATAATCATACGCTGCCAATCGTATCCTTTTACCGTTTTGTAATAGTTGAGGTCTATCCCTTTCGAATAATCCAGATAACGCTTTGCCCCGGTAATGGTGTAAGTAGGCACAGTCGAAATACTTAATAGGCTATCTATATCCAACTGAAGTTTTACAAATTGATAAGGACTCAGTAAATTCATAAATTTTGAAGTTACCTGAAAGCCATCTGATTCGGAATAAGTAATTTTGGTCGGTCCAGCTTTTCCCTTTTTTGTAGTAATCATTATTACCCCATTTGCGCCACGAGACCCATAAATAGCAATTGATGAGGCATCTTTTAATACTTCTATAGATTCTATATCGTTAGTGTTGATAGAGTTAATATCCATATTTTCAATCGGGAACCCATCTACCACATACAAAGGAGAAACATCCTGCCCTGCACTCGTTCCCCTGATAGATATTTGAGAACCTGCACCAGGTTGCCCATCATTAGTTGATACATTTACTCCGGCAATTCTACCTGCCAATGCTTGATCGAAAGAAGTAACAGGTGCTTTTTTTAAATCTTCCATATTTACTTTCCCAACAACGCCAGTCAGTTCTTTACGTTTAATGTTTCCATACCCAATAACAATTACTTCATTCATACTCGTTGGAGACTCTGTAAGCATGACATTGATATTCAGTTTGGTGCCAACACGCACAAATTGGCTAACATAGTTTATGTAACTAAGCACAAGAGTATCAGTTGGAGAAGCATTGATAGAAAACTTTCCTTTTTCATCCGTTGTCGTACCAGTTGTTCTGTTTTTAATTTTTACTGCTGCTCCAGCTAATGGTGCTTTATCCGCTCCAGTTACTGTACCTGTAATTTTTTTTGTTTGTCTTTGGAGATCGCCTTGCTCTTGCGCAGAAAGCTTTGTAGTTATTGATAACAAGTATACAGAAACTAAAATAAAGGGTATTAGTTTTAAAATTCTCTTCAAGCAATCAGTACTCGTCATATTATTCATTTGGAAGCATTTGTATTACCTTAAAATAATCAGCGAAATTAGGGATTAGACATAGGTTATTGTAAGTTGGATGTTGCAAAAACTTGCTTGAATGTCGCAGCAGATGCTTTTATCGACTAGTAAACCGCTTTTTATGTTACTCTCTGTAGCTTATAGATACTTTAGCAGTACCCTCATTCAACATACCAATAGCTGCAGCGGCAGCTTTACTTAAGTCGATGATGCGTCCAACAACAAAGGGACCTCTGTCATTGATGCGCACAATTACCGATTTCCAATTCCCAAGATTAGTCACTTTTACCTTTGTTCCAAATGGAAGTTTCTTGTGTGCAGCCGTGTATCTGGCATTACTAAAAGATTCGCCATTGGAGGTAGGACGACCATTAAATTTATCGGAGTAATAGGAGGCATATCCAATCTCATTCCTTAACTTTCCACTACCACTTAATGTAGTTTCTGGAATTGTTTTTCGATGGCAAGCACTCAAAAAAAGTACTAGCCCAATAAAAAGAATAAACTTTTTGGCAGAAAGAAGCTTTTGCATTGTTGTATTGTTGGTTGAAGGGCAAGTTAGAATAAGCTTATGTTTTGCAAATTGGCATTCTTTACCAGGTTATAAAAATCTTTAGTCGCAACAAATGCTTTGGTTGCTGCAAGATGCGTATCGTGGTGCATATCGGTTCCAATAAAATCTACCATACCCAAACTAAGTAGTTTCTCGGCTATTTTCTTTATTTCTTTTCCATAATAGCCCGACAAAGACAAGAGATTTAACTGAAACAAAACTTGTCTGTCTTTCAATTCTTCGTATTTCTCAAAGTTGCCATGATAGAAATTGTATCTCTCCGGATGAGCCAAAATCGGACGATAGCCTGCCATTTGCAAATCGAAAATAACTTTTAATAGGTTATTAGATTCAGCCAGATACGACATCTCAATTAGAATATTATTGTTGCCAAAAGTTAACAATTCTTCTTTTTCTGTTACCATTCGCTCAAACTCATCATCAACCATATATTCTGCTGCGGCATCAAGTACTACAGGAACTTCTGCTTCTGCTAACGCATTTCTAGCAATCTCAAGAGCAGCATGTATACTTTTAGGCGTATTGTTATGAACTCCATTTAAAATATGAGGTGTACAGATAAGTTTTTTATACCCTATTGCGTGTAATTCTTTTACAAATTCTACAGTTTGATCAACTGTTTTCAAGCCATCATCAATGCCCGGAAGAAGATGGGAATGCATATCTACACCCAAAAAAGAAAGGTCGGGGGTAACTGTTTGTTTTTTAAAAAATGAAAAAGCCATACGCAAATATCTTAAAAAAATAATTGCCGCAGTAATAAATTAGCAGACTTATAGCTGAGTTAGCCCTTTTCATTATCATTAAACGGAAAACTTATTTCAAATAAGCACTTGTAGTTTCCCAATTAAGTGAGTTCACGCAGGCAATAAACGGCGTGAATTAGGTCATTAACCATTTTTATACGCTTGTAAATGCCATAAAAGTCCGATTAAATCAATTTCTATTTGGAAGTTTACAATTTCTACCTATACATTTGCAGCAGTTCTTATTATTACTTATCAAGAAAGGCAGAGGGATTTGGCCCGATGAAGCCTTGGCAACCCAAACAGGTACACGCTTGTTTAGAAGGTGCCAACTCCACCCCCAATCAGGGGAGAGATAAGTCAGTGCTGGTTTATACATTTATTGAAAACTCCTCTTGATTTCTATAATATTAATAGCCCGTCTGATTTATTTCGGACGGGCTTTTTTTATTTGATGCAGGTTAATGGTTACTACACACCTGTAACCTGTAACTTGTAACGCGCTACCTCCACGCCATTCTTTTATTATTAAACATGTCGAAGATTTTTAAACACGAGGGATTATTTGAGTTAGAAAGTGGCAAAAGCGTAAGAGACCTTCATTTGTCATACACCACTATAGGCACGTTGAATGAACAGAAAGACAATGTTATTTGGGTATTTCATGCACTTACAGCCAATGACAACCCTGTCGAATGGTGGCCCGGCTTGGTTGGAGAAGGATTTTTATTTACGCCAGAAAAGTACTTTATTGTTTGTGTCAATACACCGGGTAGTTGCTATGGCAGCATTGGGCCTTTGGAAATGAATGAAGAAACGGGTAAGCCCTTTTACCACCATTTCCCTTGGTTTACAACCCGTGACATGATAAAGGCCTATCAATTATTGAAGAAAGAGTTAGGAATTACCAAAATAAAGCTTGGCTTAGGAGGTTCTATGGGCGGACAACAACTGTTGGAATGGGCAATTGATGAGCCCGATCTGTTCGAAAACATCATACCTATTGCCACCAATGCAAAACATTCTGCTTGGGGCATTGCCTTTAATGCTTCACAAAGAATGTGCATAGAACACGATCATACCTGGCACGAAGAACACCCCCATGCTGGTTTACAGGGGATGAAAACGGCAAGAAGTATTGCCTTGATCAGCTATCGCAATCATGATACTTACGAACACTTTCAACATGGTATCACCGACAAAACGGCTACACACCCCGTTGACGAACAAATATTTAAAGCAGAGACCTACCAAAAGTACCAGGGAGAAAAGCTAGCGAAAAGATTTAATGCCTTTAGCTACTATTTCCTAAGCAAAGGAATGGATAGCCATAATGTAGGCAGGGGCAGGGTCTCTATTAAAGCCGCGTTAAAACAAATTAAAGCAAAAGCACTCGTAATAGGAATCTCTACCGATTTATTGTTTCCATTACAAGAGCAAGCCTTCATAGCACAACACATTCCAGATGGAAAACATACGGTAATTGAATCATTATATGGTCACGATGGTTTCTTATTGGAATATGAGCAGATAGAAAAAAGCATAAAGGAGTTTATGGGCGATTTGTAAAATAGGAAAGGAATACCCAATGGTGTAGCTGTTTGTTTTTAAAACCTTAACAATAATTAACAATTAGTCTCTTTACCAGCGTCACTAATTGGGATATGTTTGTAGACGAATTACAATTTTGTAAAAAACATACATATCAAACAGCTTCGCCATGTCATTAATTAAACACATTCTTTGTGCAGTAGATTATTCAAACACCTCTTCGTATGCTTTTGAATATGCCTACGACACTGCCCTTATCAGAAATGCTTCACTTACTGTAGTTCACGTAGTTGGTGCACACGAAGAAATGTCTTCAGTATCTTTCAAACAGATAGAAGATGAGTTAGCCAATTGGGTTGATGAAAGGAACCCAAGCAAAATCAATGTGAAACAAGAAATAGTTTTTGGTATTCCTTATGTTCAGATTCTGCAATTGGTAGCAGATATAAAACCCGACCTAGTAGTGTTGGGAAACAAAGGACACAACATTCATGAACACTTCTTTATTGGCCACGTAGCCGAAAAAGTGCTTCACAATACCGACTTACCCGTTTTACTGATTAAAGCCCCGGTAGAAAAGAAATAAGCATTATCTGATTAATAACACTATATCGGTACAATTCACGTAATCCGTGTGTAACTGCTCTATGGAGGCGAAGGGGAATCAAATTACTTGTCCCTTCTCCTCTCCCTGATATCTTTCAAGGTCTGGTTGGCATCATGACTAAGTGTTTGAACCTTCGCCTCACCAACAACTTGCTTTTGATAAATACTGTTGTGTCCCGACAAAAGGTAAGATACCACACAAGCAATTGCCACATAAACACCGCAATTACTCCCAAACAATTCCATCGCCATTATACTGCAAGCCAAAGGCGTATTGGTTGCCCCAGCAAATACCGCTACAAAACCCATCCCTGCCAGCAACCCTGTGGGTAATGGAACAAAATAAGACAAGGCATTGCCCAATGCAGCACCAATAAAGAACAACGGCGTTACCTCTCCTCCCTTAAACCCTGCTGCCAAGGTAAGAATAGTAAAAGCCATCTTCAAAGCAAAATCATAAGGTGGTAAGTGTTCTCCAAAAGAAGCTAAAATAGTAGGGATACCCAACCCGATATATTTAGTAGTACCAATTGCCCAAACAGCCAATGCAACAATGACACCCCCAACTACAGGACGAAAGGGTGGATAGGCAATAATTGATTTAAAAACCGAAGTCATATAATGAATGAGCTTACTGAAACTAGCAGCACACAATCCAAAAGCGACGCCTGCAAGGATAGCATATAATAAATTAAGTGCACTGATAGCAGGTACAATGTTTATCTCATAGTGGGTGTGATACGTATTCCAACCTTTAGTTACCAAGTCGGCAATGATAGCTGTGGCAAAGGCAGGAAAGATGGCATCATACTTTAATCGCCCTATTAAAAAGACCTCCAGACCAAAGATCGCACCTGCCAATGGCGTACCGAATACCGAACCAAAGCCACCAGCAATAGAACTGATCAATAATATCTTACGCTCACTTTCAGTTAGCCTGAATGGTTTGCTGAACTGATCTGCAATAACACCTGCCATCTGCAAAGCAGTACCCTCACGTCCGGCTGAGCCCCCTAATAAATGGGTAACCATTGTACCTATATAAACAAAAGGAGCCATCCGGAACGGGATAATTTCTTTGGGGTTGTGTATAGTATCAATCAACAGGTTATTACCTGCTTCTATGTCTTTACCAAGATATTTATACAGCAAACCAATGGCGAAACCCCCAATTGGCAACAAAGCAATAAGCCACAAGTGCGATTCTCGGAACTTAGTCACCCAATCTAGCGATTGCAAGAAGCCGGCAGAAGCAGTACCTATACAAGTGCCTGTAATTGTACAGATAAGTAACCATTTAAGAATGTAAGGCGTAGCGGCATATTGCTGAAAGAAAAGGTGGAAGTGTTGTACTAGCTTTTTAGCTGTGGACTTTTCTGTATTGTTTGTCATAAATTCCCTGATTAAATGTTGCTTTTTACATTCAAAACCAGGCGCCATCAGCTTTTTAGGGCGGTTCGATTAGGAAGACACCATTTCCTTTTTAGTAAGGGTACAAACATAAGAATTGTTTTTTATTTTGATACTTTCCTGTTTAACCCAGTTTACGCAATAGACTCGAAATGAAATTCACAAGTATAAAAAAGACAAGTCTTTATACAGAATTTTTTACTGAATATATAATAAATTACGTTGAAGTCAAACAAATCAAGTAAAAGCTAGTGTTTGAAGTAGTTGTGGATTGTAATAGAGTCCTATTGCCTAATCTGGGTTAAATGTTCTGTATCAGGCTCTATCCAACTATTCATATCGGACTTGCTTTTTAGTTGCGTACAAACTCTTTACGCTACAAAGCAACTTTAAAATTCAAGCAAATAATTATTTCCATAGCTTGCGCCTCAATTTAACTATCTATTCAATGGAAGTAAATACCAAACTAAAAGCATTTAGAATACACTTTATTGAAGGTTGTTTAAGAAACAACAAACTAGACTATACTAAGGAAATGATATTACAAGACCTTAATGAAGCTATCTCAAAAGAGTTTAATACCGATAAGCAAATAGCAAGCAGAACTTTTAATGACGACTGGAAATATATAAAAGACGCTCTAGAAGATAATGGGTTTGCACTTAACAGTTGGAAAAAGGGGAAACAGGTTTACTACCGTTACAGCGATGTTGATTTTTCATTTAACGATGCCTCTTTAACAAAAAAGGAAATCGGCAAGTTGGTTGATGCAGTAAAACTATTGCAGCAAATAAAAGGCGTAGACCAGAATGAAGAGCTCACTGAAATAGTACAAAAACTAGATTCCCAAATAAAATATCACCGTAACAAAGACGCTTCTGCAATAAGTTTCCAACAGACACAGGCGGCAGAGGGCTATCAGTTTGTTGATGACTTATATGAGGCCATTATAGAACAAAATGTATTGGAAATTACTTACCAACCCTTTAACCAAGAGGCAGAAACGAAAACGATACACCCCTATCATTTAAGACAATACAATAATCGTTGGTTTCTATTCGGATATGATGAAGTAAGAAATGCTGTATCTACACTTGCCTTAGACCGTTGAACGAAGAAGCCAAAGGCTATAAGCAAAGCCTATCAATCTGCGGAAGGGCTATTTGATGCGGCTAGCCATTTCAAAAACATTATTGGTGTTACCCGTTTTGAAGGTGCGCCTGTAGAAGAAATAAAATTAGTATTTGCCATTAAACGTGCACCATATATTATTACGAAACCCATACACGAAACACAGAAACCCAATCCGTTACAAGATGGAAGACTTGAAGTAACCTTACAACTAAGTATCAATAATGAATTAAAACAATTGATACTAAGCTTTGGGGCAGATGTAAAGGTGATTGCACCTGAATCTTTAAAAATATTTGTAAGAGAGCAAACAGAAGAGATGTTGTTATTATAAAAGCTAGGTTTATTCCGTTTCAAGTTTCTTAAGTTGATTTTCTAGTTGTTCAACAGTAGGAAACCCACTTTCCAAATCCTTGGGCAAGGCTTGTAAGAGCAAGTACTCAATTATTCCTATAGGTTTTTGTATGTCTCTTAGTGAATATTCTGCTTCGATTTTGTCTTTGGATTTACAAAGAATTAATCCAATACTTGCTCCATCGGTTGAATGTTTTAGTTGCGTATCAATTGCAGAAAGATAGAAATTTAGTTTACCAGCATATTCTGGTTTAAACTTTCCTGCTTTAAGTTCAATTACTACAAAACATCTCAGATGTAAATGATAAAAAAGCAAATCTATAAAGTATTCATTAGCTCCAACAAGGATTGCGTATTGTCGCCCAACAAACGAAAAGCCTTTACCCATTTCTATAAGAAATCGCGTTATATGCTGCATCATCGCACTCTCTATTTCTCTTTCAATGGCGTCATTTTCTAAACCAAGAAAATCGAAGTTGTAGGGGTTTCGAATTGTTTCAGTAGCTAATTGTGATTGAATAGATGGAAGTGTTTCGACAAAGTTGTTAATTGATTTTCCTTTGGAATGGTAATAGTTATTATTTATCTGCACCTCCAATGTATCTCGTGCCCATCCATTTTCTACAATAGCTTGTGCATAGAATAGTGCTTCTTTTAAATCTTTTATTTTAGAAATAATGAGTCGATTATGCCCCCAAGGAATTTGTGCCACAGCCTGTGGCACAAATTCGGAATGTACAGAATAGAATAAAAACCATTGACGAATGGCATACAAGTTTCGCTTAGAAAAACCATTAATCGAAGGAAATGATAGTTTCAAGTCGATAGATAACTGTTCCAATATTCCATCTCCCCAACCACCCTCTTGCTGCTTTATAACGATAGCTTTGCCTAAGTCCCAATATAACTCCAATAATTCTTTATTGATTGCTACTGAAGTTCTAAGTTGTGCAGATTTTATTTTAAGTTTTATAAGTTCAAACCAAGCATTGTAATTCTCGCTTTGTATGTTCATGGTATTTGATTAATATCCTTTTGGTTGGTGGTTTTTATTTCGGAGACCCTATATTTTGCAAATACACTTCTTACAGCAGCGCCTATCCTCGACTTAGGAACAGACGTAACACGTCTTTTTGCTCTTTTTAAAGTTATCTCTGCCATAAAAATGATTTTATATTCTAAAAATCGAATATATACTTTTAAACCGATTATTATTTTTATTCATCTGGGCGGTACTGTTAAAAATCTCCTTTCCCATTATTAAACCCTATTGCATTCTTTTTCTTTTGCTGAGAAAAGTCTTGCTCCTCCTGATTGTATATTTCTGTAAGCGTCATGGGGTGAGTGAGCGTAAGCTAAACACCACGTAGTGAGGCTTTTAGCTTAGCGTATTCCAGTTAAAAACTGGTTTGATTAAAAGGAACAAGTGACCAGCTATCGCTGAACACTTGCTCCAGTGGGTATTTTTGCCATATCACTATTAATTAGATAGCTCTCAAAGTTTCTTCCTCTTGCTATATCTACCCCTTTTCTATCAATTAATTGATATTTTACTATATCTCCCAATGCAGTTTTTGACACTAAGTTAAGTTCAAAATCTTTAGTTGCATTTGTATAAAAAATTTTTTCTGCTATTAGGTCATTTATGAAAGCCTGAGATGACTGTTTACTTTTCATCATATCAGACTCTCTAAATTTATGTATAGTGAAGTTTTGGTCAAATTTATCCATATCATTTTTATTATAAAGAATGACTTCATAATAGGTAACAAAATCCCCTTGTCTTAAATCCGGTACTATAAGGCCTTCCGAATCAGCGATAAATACATCATTGTTTGCACCTTTAGCAAATATTCCATGAATATTTTTACAGCCCTTTACTAAATTAATAGTTTCATTATTAATTGGATTTTGCAGGAGTATATTAGGGTTAATACTATTCTCTGAATTACCCTTTATCGAATTTGCACTAGTTAGAATATTTGCTTTTTTTTTGATTTTAAAAAAGTCGCACATTATACCTTTATCATTTAATAAAACAATTAACGCAATAAATACAATGATGATTATAATTAAAAAGCCTAACATATATTTTTTTAAATAATTAAATTTATATGGAAACAACCCACTCTTTTTACCTACCTTTTACAAATGTAACAACATGTTCTGTATGCTCCTATTCAATACAAAATAGAATTACACTTAGATTTGTTAGTTTCAAATTTCATATGTACAATAATCATACTTTTTAAAATTTGTGCGATGATCTTGAAGTATTGAAGTTTAAATAAAAAACGTAAAATGTTATTTTACTTATGAATAAAAAATTGAAGTTTTAAACCTTTCGCCGTGCTATTAATTGGGTAAGGCGTTTTTAATTGTTTAGAGATACAACACCAGAAATTATTATAACAGGTTCTAATACATCAATGTCACAATACTATAAAACTCTTTGCCATTACAAGTAAACCAATCTTTGTTTTCACCACAAGCAGGTGCGGGATTATCTTTTGTTTGATAAAACTCTATTTCTTGTGCATACTCATTTCGTTCTTTATCCCAAATAGAGAATGCTGTTTGATATATTACAGTCCTAATTAAACCCTTAAAAAGTAACTCATAAGGTGTCATGAAATAAGGGAAAGAGAATAGGTTGGTATCAACCAATATCAAGTTCCCCAAACAAGATTGCTCATATTCTGATGTGATGGTCTTGTTATCAACACGAAATGAAAGCACCTTTTTAAGGTTATCCAACAAGGTAGTAACCAAAAAGGAATCATTATCTATTAGTACCAACCGCTCACGTGAAGAGTCAGGAACTTTAATGATCCTTTTCTCAGGTTCTGTTTTATAGTACCCATAACTACCGCCATAGCTACTTGCCTTTATTAATTGGTATTCTTTATTATCCTGACTTATCACTGTGTCAATTATTTATCATGATAGGGTAATTCTTAAAGTGGGTCATTAAACGACATGTTTATTTTCCCTATATCTCTGTGTGGACGCTTTATTTTGTACTTTCTTGTATCATATTTAACGTTACATTTAGCATCAGTACAAACAAACATATCAGGCTCTATTTCCTTCATTGGTTTCGTACATTTATAGCAAAAATATTCGGCTCTCTCAAGATGTCCCAGTTTCTCATTTACACACTTAATTAAATTTGGATAAATAAAGCCACCTGTTG
>CAISCV010000246.1 GCA_903883945.1 uncultured Chitinophagaceae bacterium
AGTACAGTCTTTACGGCGATGTCAGCCAACCCAAAAGTATACCGCAATGCCCCCCGCAAGATTCTTCTATGCGGGGTTCTTTTGGGGGCATCGCGGATACTTTTCTAAGAGTTAGCGGTAATGGTAGCGACCAAACAACTATGACGAAAATAATGACTTTAATTATTTAAGGGCTGACAAGGTAACCTTGACAACATCATCAAATACTTTTTTATCTGCACCAGACTTTGACGCAACACGAAGCCCCGAAATTGTATTGAATACAAATCTTGCTAACGACCTTGCAGTATGACTTTTTGAAAACTGTTCAACATCTTGACCTTTCTTAATTAAACGAAATAAGGCATCTTCAATATCTTGCATATTATCATTAACAATTTCAGCTATTTCTAAATTATGTGGCGCTAATTCGACACTTGAATTAACCATAAAACAGCCTTTTGAAAATTTCTCTTGCAATGATTCAGTTACAACATAATGAAATACTTCTTTTAGTGTTTTTTCAAAATCGTTAGACCCATCAATCATCTCTATCATTGCCCCTGCAAATTTTTTTCGGTATTGCAATAAAGAATTCTTAAAAAGCTGGTATTTATCACCATATGTATCATACAGACTGGAACGACTTATACCAAGCCCATCAACTAATTCTTGTGCAGACGTGCCATTATATCCCTTTTCCCAAAAAAGATTTAGGGCTTTGTTAAGCACTTCTTCTTCATCAAATACTTTTGTTCTTGCCATAATAAAAAACCTTTGTGGAATAGTTAAACCATCCACAAAGGTAACAATAACGGAATAAACATTCCGATTAAATGCAAAAAAATTAACCTACCAAGGGATTTACAATTATGCCACCGTCAATATTGTATTCTGAACCAGTAATAAAGGAAGCATCATCAGAAGCCAAGAATGAAACTAACTTAGCCACATCTTCAGGCAGACCAAAGCGTTTTAAAGGAATTCTATTTTGTAAAGCTGTTGCAAAACCTTGTATCATTTCATCAGACAAACCCGACTTTCCAAAAATACCTGTTGCGATTGGACCAGGATTCACCGAATTAATTCTAATTCCTTTTGGAGCCAATTCTGTAGAAGCGGTTCTTGTATAAGAATTAAGTGCCGCCTTACTTGCAGCATAAACAGCAGTGTTTGGCATTCCTGTATAAGCATTTACAGAAGATAAGTTAATGATTGAAGCACCTTCTGACAGAATTGGGATAAACTTTTCAATAGTGAAAATTGCACCTTTGAAATTAATTCCCATTTGTTCGTCAAAACCATCTTCCGTAATTTGACCAATTGGTGTAGGATAAAATACACCTGCATTGACAAATAAGACATCTACTTTGCCATACTTAGCTTTTACTTTTTCAACTAACGCTTCTGTATCTTTAACACTTGAAGCATTTGAAAGTATACCAATTGTATCACTTCCTAATTGACTAACGGCATCATCAATTAGAGTTTGATTACGACCAGTAATGACAACTTTTGCACCTTGTGCAATAAATTCTTTGGCTGTAGCAAAGCCAATACCTGCATTGCCACCTGTGACAACTGCGATTTTGTTTTTTAATTTACTCATTTTGTATATTTTATTTTAAAACTAATCCTTTATTGGAATAATCGTTCCGCAAAGATATGTATAACGGAACGTACATTCCAAATAAAAAGAAAAAATAATTTCATACATTTGAAAAATGTTAAAGTTGACAACATAAACTAATGACTTAACTCATTGAAAGAGAACGAACCACTACCGCTAACATGGGTTTGGCAAAAGTGGGGCTTTAGTACTAGGCTGAACATTTGTACTTTCTATTAGCTTTTGTACTAAATTTGAACTTTGTTGCTTTCTAAACCCCACCTTCGCCAAGCCCAAAAACGTTAGCAGCTACTTTCTGACAAACCATAATGATTTATACTAACAACGATATTGACAAAAAACAAAGACAAAAACATTACTTGATAAGAGTTTATGTTTTTCCTACCCTTTCTGGAATTTTGTGTTGTTTGGTTATATATTGTCTGACAAACTCTTTGAATCTAAATAATACCGACAAAGAATTGGGGTATATTATTTCTATAGCAATTGGATTTATAATTTGGGTTAAAAATAAATTCAAATGGTTACCATTGCCAGATGGAACGCACTACTATGTCAACAATCATAATAATGACACAACATTAAAGTTAAATAACGCTTCTTATATAAATGAGCCATCTGAGTATGAAGAAATTTTTAAAAATTCAAAAGTAGACAGCGGAATCACTTTTATAATCGGAATAATTACTGTGTATTTTGGTCTGTATATAATGCCAAAAGCTAGTTTATTTATACCATTACTATTAATCGTTGGAGGGTTGTTTCTTTTAGTAGAAGGGTTTAAAGATTTTTTTGACACAAATCCAAAACTAAAATTATCTAAACAAGGTCTTTGGACATCGAAACTTGGTTTTCATAATTGGACATCAATTAAAGATGTAAGAGTTATAAAAGAATCAGATTATCGTTCTACTCAAACTTATCTTGAAATCTTTTTATTAAATGGAGCGTTTAAAGGCATTGACTATCCTGATGAAAGGCTTTCACTAAACGGCATTAAGGACAACAACAAAATAGAAAGCTTAATAAAAGACTTAAAGCATAAATCGCAACACAAATAGCAGCTGCTAACAAAAGTGTTTAGTAAAGTGCTTGCAGACGGAAGTAATTCAGCAATAGTGCTTTC
>CAISCV010000247.1 GCA_903883945.1 uncultured Chitinophagaceae bacterium
ATAACAAAAATAGCCCTCAATTTATTGAAGAATGAAAACTCTAAAAAAAGAAGCATCAAGAATAAAAGATTGCTCTGTGGTTGGGACGAAAAGTTTTTGGCAAAACTGCTATTTAAAGAAATTTAGATGCGTTTGCCCTGAATCACTAATAACTATTAGCTCATAACTCATAACTATTCTTTACCTTCGCGGCGCAAAATATAATTTTTCAAACATTTAAAAATAATAGTCATGGTTAAAGTTGCAATTAATGGTTTCGGACGGATAGGCAGATTGGTTTATCGTCAAATATTTAATATCGAAGGTATCGAGGTAGTTGCCATCAACGATCTTACTAGCCCAAAGACATTGGCTCACCTATTGAAATATGATAGCGCACAAGGTCGTTTCGATCAAGAAGTTACAAATACGGATAGCTCTATCATCGTTAATGGTCATGAAGTAAAAATTTATGCGCAACGCGATCCTGCACAAATTCCTTGGGGAGAACATGGTGTTGATGTAGTAATTGAAAGTACAGGGTTCTTTACCGATAAAGAAAAAGCTGAATTACACATTAAAGCTGGTGCGAAGAGAGTTGTTATCTCTGCTCCTGCAACAGGCGAAATGAAAACAGTGGTATTCAACGTAAACCATACTATTTTGGATGGTAGCGAAACAGTTATCAGTGCTGCATCTTGTACTACTAACTGCTTGGCACCAATGGCACAAGCGTTAAACAATTCTTTCAATATTCTTGCTGGTAGCATGACTACCATTCACGCTTATACCAACGACCAAAATACGTTGGATGCGCCTCATGCTAAAGGCGATTTGCGTAGGGCTCGTGCTGCTGCTGCTAACATTGTACCTAACAGTACAGGTGCAGCAAAAGCAATTGGTTTGGTATTGCCTGAATTAAAAGGTAAATTAGACGGTAGCGCACAACGTGTTCCGGTAATTACTGGTTCTGTTACAGAATTAACAGCTATTGTAGAAAAAACAGTAACGGTTGCTGAAGTAAATGCAGCTATGAAAGCAGCAAGCAATGAAAGCTTTGGTTATACCGAAGATGAGATTGTGAGCAGTGATGTTATCGGAATCTCTTACGGTTCGTTGTTTGATGGCACACAAACTAAAGTGATCACTGTTGGCGACAAACAATTGGTGAAAGTAGTAAGCTGGTACGACAACGAAATGAGCTATGTAAGCCAATTGGTTCGTACAGTAAAATACTTCGCTGGATTGATCGGTTAATCTAATCTAACAAGAATATCTCTCACATAACAGACCATCATTCATTGCTTGTTTAAAGTTGTGGATGATGGTTTTTCTTTTTTGGGATCTAACCACAAAGTACACAAAGGTTTTACACCAAGCACACAAAGTTTAGTAATCTTACTTCCTAGTGTACTTTGTGTTTCCTTACTTTGTGTCCCTTGTGGTAAAATAAAACAAATAACTATGTTCAATACTACTACCATCATTGGGTTGATAGCTGCTTTTTGTACAACGCTTTCCTTTTTGCCACAGGCATTGCAAACTATTAAAACAAAAGATACAAGTGGCATCTCTTTGTCGATGTATTCGCTGTTTACCTTCGGCACTGTATTGTGGTTTATATTTGGCATCATGAGTACCAATTACCCCATCATGATTGCTAACGGTATTACATTGGTGTTGGCATTGATAATACTGACCTATAAGATCAGGTATAAATAACCCTAAATATAGCCACAAGTTAAACGGATGAACATAAATTAACTATGTTTTATTAGTTTACATTATTGTAATTAGTGGCATAAAATCTAAAGTACCCATTCCACTTCTCCAAATAAAAAGGTATCCTGCTTAGCTCCAACTACCAGCAGTTTACCGTTGTTGTCCACGCCTTTTATGGTACAATTAAAGGAATCATTGCCTTTAAGGAATGATACTATTTCATTTCTTCTGAATAACTGATTGTTGTATTCTTCTAGTAAAGAAACCCCACGCTTCAGTTGTTGGTATCTTGCTTCCAGACAGGAACACAACTCTTTGGTAAGTGCCACTGCATCAAAGGTTTTACCAGTAATCTGTTTTAAAGAAACCGGGTTCTTCAATGAAGGAGAAAAACTTGTTTGGTTAATGTTCATCCCAATACCTACTACTGCCCAAGGCCATTGATTACCCCTAACCACGTTTTCTATCAGTATACCTGCTGCCTTTCTGTCACGCCAGTAAATATCATTGGGCCACTTGATACTTGTTTCTTCTCCTGCATACTTACTTAGAAAATCTTTCGCAGCTAATGCCACACAGGCACTAAACGAAAACTGGTGGTTTAACGATAGAAAGGAGGTTTCCACCAAGCACGAAACGATGATGTTATTGCCAGGTTCTGTCAACCATTGCTTGCCCCGTTGTCCTTTACCAGCCGTTTGGCTATGTGCGAAATAGGTGGTGCCATGTACAGCCAAATTAGCCTGAATGTTATCAATGGCATAACTATTGGTACTAGCGACCTCAATTAACTCTACAAAAGGGTAGCCAATTGTAGGAATTTCGGGGTTCGATGCTATATTAATAGTGAAAGCAGACAAAGAAGTATTATTTTTGAAGCCGAAGATAGAGAGAAGTAATTGGTTGATGGATGCAAAACCAAATATTTAAATTACTTTTACTTTTAAAATATAAATAGACGACAAACGTTTATTCTGATAGATACAATTTTTTCATTTAAATATAACTCTTGTTGGAACAACTTTCCGTATTAGATACTCGCAAAAAAGGAATAACGAGGCTTACCAAAAACTCTAAGATATTCAAGACAATCATCAAGTCGATAGAAGATAAAAAAGGTACAGGTATCATCAGCTTGGACCTAAGAAAGATACCCGAAGCCGTAGCCGACTTTTTTATCATCTGTGAAGCATCCTCTACCACTCAAGTAAAAGCAATCGGCGATTTTATTGAGTACCAAGTAAAAGATTTATGCGGCGAAAACCCGTACAAACATGAAGGGCAAGCTACCGCACAATGGGTAATTATAGATTATGTGAGTATCGTAGTACACATTATGCACCCCGAAGCAAGAAAATTTTATAGGCTAGAGGACATGTGGAGCGATGCAATTGCAGAAACACACGGTGCATAGCATAATTTTAACAATACATATTTGAACTATATAATCGGATAGACATTATTTTTATTTTGAAGTAACTTCATCATTATGGCAAAGGAAGACAAGCAACCAAAAATACCATTTATTAGCCCAGGAGGAGATGATAAGCCGTCGCGCAAGACGCCTAAGTTTAATATCTATTGGATATATGGATTAATATTCGCAGTTCTTTTGGGATCAACATTAATTAAAAATAGTCCTGACGTAACAGAGATTACCGAAAAAGAATTTAAATATGATATTCTTGTAAAGGGGGATGTAGAGAAACTGAAACTAATACGTAACAAAGACGTAGTTAGGATTTATATAAAAAGCGATAGCTTAAAGAAAGAGTTTTATGTAACTAAGTTCAAAGACAAGATAGATGTCAATAAAGTGAGAGGTCTTCCCCTGTTTGAATTTAAAGTGCAAGACTGGAGTGTGTTTAATACCAATCTCAATCAGTTTTACAAGACATTTAACGTTCCTGAAAAAGATCAGCCAACTGTAGAAGTTGATGACGATACCGACTTCTTTGGTCCTGCATCCAACTATATTGTTTCCATTGTAATTTTTGTTGGTATCTGGTTGTTGTTGATGCGCAAGATGGGCGGTGGTGGACCAGGCGGTGGTGCTGGTGGTATCTTTAACATTGGAAAATCTAAAGCTACTTTATTTGATAAAGGAGCAAAAGTAAATATCAACTTTGGTGACGTAGCTGGTCTGGATGAAGCCAAAGTGGAGGTGATGGAAATTGTCGATTTCCTAAAGAACCCGAAGAAGTACACAGCACTTGGTGGTAAGATTCCTAAAGGTGCATTGCTCATTGGCCCTCCGGGTACAGGTAAAACATTGTTGGCTAAGGCAATGGCAGGTGAAGCACAAGTACCATTCTTTAGTTTGAGTGGTAGTGACTTTGTAGAGATGTTTGTAGGTGTGGGTGCGAGCAGGGTAAGAGATTTGTTTAAACAAGCAAGAGAGAAAGCGCCTTGTATCATATTCATTGATGAAATTGATGCTATAGGCCGTGCCAGAGGTAAGAATGTAATGATGAGTAATGATGAAAGGGAAAACACCCTAAATCAATTGCTTGTTGAAATGGACGGCTTTGGTGGCGATACTGGTATCATTATTCTTGCTGCTACCAACAGACCCGATGTGTTGGATAGTGCGCTACTAAGACCAGGTCGTTTTGATAGACAAATTAGTATCGACAAGCCTGATGTTAAGGGTAGAGAAGCGATATTTAAAGTGCACCTTGTGCCAATTAAAATTAGCGATAATTTAGATGTACATAAGTTAGCCGAACAAACACCGGGCTTTGCAGGTGCTGATATTGCCAACGTTTGTAATGAAGCTGCATTGATTGCTGCAAGAAAAGATAAGGATGCCGTAGAGATGATAGACTTCCAGGATGCAATTGATCGGGTAATTGGTGGATTAGAGAAGAAGAACAAAATTATTGCTCCACACGAAAAAGAAATCATTGCTTACCACGAAGCTGGTCACGCAGTGTGTGGTTGGTTCTTGGAACATGCTTATCCTTTGTTGAAAGTAACGATTGTACCAAGAGGAACTGCTGCATTGGGTTACGCTCAATACACCCCTACCGAACAATATCTGTACAATGAAGACCAGTTGATGGATCAGATATGTATGACATTGGGTGGTAGAGCTAGCGAGCAGATATTCTTTGGTAAAATCTCTACTGGTGCAAGTAACGATTTGCAACAGATAACCAGAATGGCGTACGGTATGGTTACAGCCTATGGTATGAGCGACAAGATTGGTAACGTTAGCTTCTATGATCCTACTCAAGAAAACACTTTTACCAAGCCTTTCAGCGAAGGAACAGGGAAGATTATAGACGAAGAAGTAAAGACTATAATAGATAGGGCTTATCAACTTACCATTCAATTGTTGACCGAGAAAAAGAATGAAGTAGAGATATTGGCTAAGGAATTGTTGTCTAAAGAAGTATTACATAAAAGCGATGTGGAGATATTGATTGGTAAACGTCCTTTTGAAGATAAGAAAATTCTGGATGCAGAGCCAGAAGTTGTCATTGCTCCACCAGAAACGACTATTGTTAATACAACCGGTGATGATTCAATTGCATAGAGATGAGCAATTCAAGAGAAAAGATATTAAGCAAGATAAGGCAGGCACTCACTACTAGAGTGCCTGTTCCGTTTGTATCAACGAATGCTGACAAAGAGATATTTGAAGCAGAGAAAGACGACTTGGAGTTGAAGTTTGCAGAGAATTTCACACAATTGCAAGGCAAGTTTGTATACTGTGGATCGGTGGGTGAATTAGTGGAGAATCTCAATGAACTAGCTTCTATCAGAAAGTGGGATAACATCTATTGTGTTGAGGATGTTTTAAAGGAAAGCCTTCAACACAATGGTTTCTCTAACCTTAGTTCGACTGATTTAAAAAGCTGCGATGCTTCTATCACCACCTGCGAAGCCCTTGTGGCGAGAACTGGAAGTATCCTTTTAAGTTCAGCAGAACAAAGCGGTAGAACCGTAAGTGTATATGCGCCGGTTCACATCTGTATTGCCTACACCAGTCAGTTGGTGTTCGATATCAAGGATGGTTTGCAGGTATTGAAAACAAAGTACAAAGACAATTTACCCTCTTTAATTTCATTGGCAACAGGGCCAAGCAGAACAGCTGATATAGAGAAGACACTTGTAGTTGGTGTTCATGGCCCTAAAGAAGTATTCTGCTTTCTGATTGAAGATTAGTGAGTATTAAGTAATAGGTATTAAGTACTAGATGTCTATGTTGCTTACAAATCAAAAAATGGATGCTAAACCTATAACTTAATACTTATTACCTACAACTTATAACCCTTATTGCAACTTCAAAAAATAAATTATTAATGCAAATACCTCCTTCTAAAAAGATATATTTTCTATCCGACTTTCATTTGGGTGCACCCGATTATGAAAAGAGTCTGGTACGTGAAAAGAAGGTGGTAAATTTCTTAGAATCCATCAGGCACGATGCCTCAGCCATCTTTATTGTAGGAGATATCTTCGACTTCTGGTATGAATACAAGACAGTGGTGCCAAAAGGTTACACCCGATTACTAGGAAAATTGGCAGAGATTACGGATAGTGGCATCCCTATTCATTTCTTTGTTGGTAATCATGATATGTGGATGAGTGGATACTTCGAAAAAGAACTAAACATCCCTGTCTACCATCACCCAAAGACTTTCCAATTCAATAACAAAGCCTTTTACATTGGTCATGGAGATGGTTTAGGCCCAGGAGACCACGGTTACAAGTTTATTAAGAAGATATTTCGTAATCCTGTTTGCCACTGGCTATTCGGACAATTACATCCAACGTTGGGGATGGGATTAGCGAACTACTTTAGTAGAAAAAGCAAAGAGAAGACGGGTTCAAGCGATGAACATTTTCTAGGAGAAGACAAAGAATGGTTGATTCTTTTCTGCAAAGAAATACTACAGAAAGAACAATTCGACTACTTTGTGTTTGGTCATAGACACTTTCCTATCGACTTTAAACTGACCGATAAAAGCAGGTATATAAATCTGGGCGACTGGATAAGAACCTTCACTTACGCTTCATTCGATGGAAATAATATGCAACTCCTCAAATGGGAAGAATAACTATTAATATAAACAATTGCCACAAAGGCGCAAAGGCACAAAGAAGTACAATGGTTTATAAGTCACTCTTTGTTATCCTCTTTACTTTGCTTGTTATTAATTCAATCAAAGCCTCCCCCGACACATTGCTTCCCTTCAAATTGACACAAACCATTAAAGGTTCCTACACTAATTTTTCGGTTGATAATATGGGCAACATCTATTTGATTACGGCTACTAATCAAATTAAAACACTAAAAAGCAACCTCGATAGTATTGCAATATTTAATGATAGCAAACGTTTTGGTACCATCTATTCTATCGACGTTAGTAACCCTTTTAAGGTGTTGGTTTACTATAAGGACTTCAATACCATTCTGATGCTCGATAGGCAACTGAATAATAGAAACACGATTGATCTTTCACAGCAAGGCTATTTGCAAGTGAAGGCAATTGCCCAGAGTTACGAAAACAAAATCTGGTTGTTTGATGAAGTAGATAACAAGCTGAAGAAAATTGATGAAACGGGTAACCTATTGCTTGAAACTCCCGACTTCCGTTTGTTGTTTGATGGTGGATATATTCCTCAGACTATTATTGATATGAATGGATTACTGTATCTGTACAACCCAAAGGGTGGGTGGAAAATATTCGATTATTATGGTGGATTTAAATCGCAATACCCTGTTTATAACTGGAAGGATGTTCAGGTATTTGATGGCTTCCTGAAAGGTCATGATAGCACTTATTTCTATGCAGAACGTCCGAAGGATATGCAGTTTCAACAGGTAAAACCTAGCATCAGCATTGCAAATGCAAAGAAAATAGTACAACTCCAAAACCTTTGCTATATTCTTACCAAGGATGGTATAGATATATATACTTTATCCGAGTAAACCAAACCCATCAACCGCAAGAACTTCAACATACAAACCACAATAAGAAATATACAGCCTTACAATCCTTGCTACACACTCCTACTTTTATTGACGCAACTATTTTTAGTAGATATACTGTTGGATATAACGGCTTACTTTAATCGGAAAGAAAAGAATTGCTTGCTCAGATAGACTACATTAAACCATTGGTAAAATAATTGTCTGTATTAATTGATAAATATGAAAAAGTATCTCCTAACGATTTTGGTTTTCTGTAGTATGCTCGCTGCTTACTCAAATACATGCTTACTTATAGATAAAACTTTTATTCAACCCAAAGACACCATCACCCTTCGCACTCTTTTGCAAGTCACGCCCCCTATGCAGGAAATGATTTTTAAATCGACAAAAGATACTACCCTAAAAATATATTACAGTAAGCCTGCCGATGCAAAGCCGGGCAAGAAATATCCTGCCATCATCTGGATACACGGTGGTGGTTGGACGAGTGGCACTGCCAGTTCGTTCTTTGCGCATGCTAAGTATTTCGCGCAGCGCAATGCCGTTGGATTCAGCATAGAGTATCGCTTAATAAAGTTTGGTGGTACCGGACTTGCTGAGTGTCTTTCCGATTGCAAATCTGCCATTCGTTTCATTCGTGCACATGCTAAAGAACTGAACATAGACCCCGACCAGATTATTGTGTTGGGAGACTCAGCTGGTGGTCATCTAGCTGGAGCGTTGGGCACAATTAATGGCTTCGACGACCCTGCCGATAACCTCGCAATCAGTGCGAAACCCAATGCGATGGTACTGTATAACCCGTGTGTGGATATGACCGTATATCCATTGGTGAAGAATGTATTGAGCGATAAGATTCAGAACATAAAGGCGCTCGATTCTGCATCAATCAAGCCCGAAGACTGGCAACTGGCACGCACTTTCTCCCCAATTAGCTATATAAAATCTGGTCTTCCCCCTTGTTTGATACTGCATGGATTGGCAGATAAAGTAATCCTTTGCGAACAGTCGGTACGCTTTGCCGATGCCATGAAAAAGGCAGGCAACAACTGCACGGTGATGCTGCTTCCCAATACGCGTCACGCTTTTGTGTGTACAAATTATACGGCAACTGAGGAACAAGTGGTGAATGCCATTACAGAAGGGGATAAATTTCTAACTAGTCTTGGATACTTGAAGGGAGAACCGAATCTTCGTGTTTCGGACGTACCGAGCTGGGTTCCGAAGGGTAGAAAATAAAGGCAAGGGGAAAGAGGAGAAAGGCAAAGAGATGAGGTAGACATAGAAGCTGTTTGAGTTAATTATTTGATATTCCTTATGTAATCTTAGATTGATTGTAACTGCGTTTAATTTTTCTCCTTAGGCGTTGGACTATGGCTGCAAAATTTGCCTTATTCCAATCAAAAATATTTACATACGTAATTCTAAACAATCAATTCAAACAGCTTCTAATTATATTTGAACCCTTAATAGTAACCAATTTACATGTAAATACTAAAAATATCAAACGAATATGAATACTAAACTACTACCTATTTTGATTGCCATTCTACTTTTAAGTAATTCTTTAAAGGCTCAGAAACTATCCGATTCAATCATTAATTATGGTATTGAAAAAACCTTTCCTGCTAAAAGATATGGTTGGGGTTGGTCGCAAGCCATTCTCCTGAAAGCTATTTATAACAAATATCACGGCAGTAACGGTGCCGACAAAGAGAAGTATTTCGATTATATCAAGACTTCGATGGACCTAAACTATACCAAAGCAAATGGCACTACGCCCAATGATATCGTTTCGGGTTTGGGCATGGCTTTTTTAGCAGAAAAGACAAAGGAGGAGAAATACAAACAGAAGGCATTGGCTATTTATAATGACTATCAGCATATTATCAAGACAAAAAATGGAGGGGTGTCTCACCGTGCAAACATTGCGCAACTGTGGGATGACACCGTTTATATGCTTGCCCAGTATTTTTTTGAGATGTATAAACTAACCGGCGACACCAAATACCTCGATGACTTCATGGAACAATATACCATTCATAAAAAGGTGTTGGCCGACAAGAAAACAGGCTTTTGGGTACATGGTTGGAATGAGGAGCAGCGGGAATATGACGACTCGTGCTGTCAGATTGGTTGGGATATGAATCCCGAGCGCAAGAACCACGAGTTCTGGGGAAGGGGTAATGGCTGGATACTGATGACGCTTGCCGATGCACTTTCCATCGTTCCAAAAACCTCACCTTATTACCCCATCCTTAAAGCAGATTTAGTGAAGATGACTTCCAACCTTCCTGCACTACAAAACAAACAGACCGGGCATTGGTATCAGTTGCCAATTCATCCTACAGATTCACTCAATTTTCAGGAAAGTAGCTGTACTGCTATGTTTGCGTACACTATTTTAAAGGGAATTAACCTGCATATTCTACCTGCCAACACCTTTATGCCTGTTGTTAAAAAGGCTTATGAAGGACTCAGGATGTATAGTCTTAGACCAGAAGGAAGCCAGTATCTGGTGCCTACCAGAATATGCATCGGCACTTGTATTGGCGATAAAAACTACTATTATCATCGCAAAATTGTTGAGGGTAACGACTTCGGCATCGGCATTTTCTCCATGTTTATGCAGGCGTATGAGGAAAGGGTGAAGAATAGTGATTAGTTTTTTAAGATAAGATAAAATCAACATAAACCAGATCACCTATGACGAACGAATTAATTCTTACCATAACTTAGCAAAATGATTCTTAGAAATGCAGATAAAAAGGACCTATCCATTATTCTAGACATAATGAATGAGGCCATATTGAATACTACCGCTATATATGACTATAAAAGTCGGGATGAATCTTACGTAAATAGTTGGTTTGAAAAGAAACAAGTAGAAAAATTTCCTGTAATCGTGTGTGAAATAAATAGTAAAGCAGTTGGCTATGGTTCATTCGGACCATTTAGGGCATGGGAAGCATACAAATTCAGTGTTGAGCATTCCATTTATGTACATAAAGACTATCGAGGAAGGGGTATTGGAAAAGAATTACTACAAGCTTTGATAAATGCTGCGAAAGCAGGTGGATATCATACAATGATTGGTGGAATAGATGCGTCTAACCAAAAGAGTTGTGATTTTCACGCTAAATTTGGCTTCGAAGAGGTAGGAAGAATAAAAGATGCCGGATATAAGTTCGACAAATGGTTGGACCTTGTTTTTATGCAGTTGATATTATCTTAATGCAGTTTTTACAGTATGAATTTACATGTATAGGTTGTAAAATTTCTTTACTTTACTGTTCATTCATAAATTGCTTTTCTTTCTTCCACCATTTAAATCCAATGTAAGCCATAATTGCTAAAGGCATAAACATCAAATAGAGAATTCCCGTGTTTAAGGAATGTGCAGGACCTTCTCCCAACTGAGAAGCTGTTTTAGTACAGATACTGCACTGGGCAAAGGCAGCTTGCCATCCAATAAAGAATATTGCAACAGCAAAAAGGAGCAATTTAATTTTATTCATTCCAAAATTTTGAAGGTCAAAGATATAGTACAAGTGATTAATGATTAAAGTTTAGTAATTAGTAGATAAGATTAATCATTAAACGTTAATCACTAACCATTAACTGTTATTCACATAAAAATCTACCATCGTTGTATATACTTTTAGCTTTAAAGCCTCAATGGTTAAATCCTCTGGTTCGATGGGCGGCAGAAAATGCATCTCTAGTTTGGCAGGCAATAAAAAAAGGGTCTCATGAATAGGACAAGCCTTCTTAGTTCCTAAAATAACACAAGGAATAATAGGTGTTTTGGTATCTCTAGACAACTTAAAAGCCCCATCTTGAAACTTTGCCATCGGCAAATCAGTTTTATTTCGCGTTCCCTCAGGGAAAATACACATGTGAAAACCTTTGTTAAGAGAGGCCTTCATCAAATCGAAGCTTTTCTTGCGACTTGCCACACTATCTCGGTTTACTAATACCGAGCCTCTTGCATAAAACCATCCAAATATGGGTACTTTGGCAAAACTATCCTTTGCAATTGTCTGGTTGGGACCTGGAACAAACGGACACAGCAATGGAACATCCAACATGGCATTGTGATTGGCTGTTACTATATAGGTATTCCCTTTTTTAAAATGTTCTTTGCCATACACTTTCAAGGGTGATAGTATTAGGTACAACCAAGTTGCATTCCAGGCCTTAGAAACGAGTATGAACCACCACATTCCCTTTGGGTCTTTCACCAATTTTGTAGCCATGGAAGGTAAAAAGATGATTAAAAACGTAAATGCAAAAGTAATAACGCCCCATATTGCCCAAATCCGAGCAAAAATGCGTGTGAACAGGTTGTATTTCTCTCTTTTTGGTGTTATAATCGCTTCGCTCATAATTATTCATTTAATATTTAACCACTAAAATTCACAAGGACTAACCACTATGCTCACAAAGGTTTTTTAAAAATATACAAAGAATAATCATAGTGTTCTTCGTGTTTACTTTCCTTGTGTTTAATGTTTTAAATAAACCAATCTATTGCTTCTTGCCCCTGTTTTACTAACAATAAGTTGGTTCTACTAAAGTGTTTACACCCAAAAAAGCCATTATATGCGCTCAAGGGAGATGGATGTGCTGCTTTTAGTACATGATGCTTTGTTTCATCAATTAAAACCTGCTTTTCTTGTGCAAATTTGCCCCAAAGTAAAAATATTACGCCCGTTTTTTCATCAGAAATTTTTTTAATCACCGCATTTGTAAAGTCCATCCACCCAATTTTGGCATGGCTTGCAGGTTCATTTGTTCGTACTGTTAGCACTGCATTTAATAAAAGAACTCCTTGGGTAGCCCATTTGGTTAAATCGCCAGACTGTGGAATAGGCATTCCAATATCTGTGTTTAGTTCTTTATAAATATTTACCAAGGATGGCGGTGGAGGCACACCACCGGGTACACTAAAGCTTAATCCCATTGCTTGTCCTGGGTTATGATAAGGATCCTGACCCAAAATAACCACTTTCACCTTATCAAAAGGCGTTTTATCAAAAGCATTAAAAATAAATCCTCCCGGGGGATAGATGGTTGCCTGGGTTGCACGCTCCGTTTTAAGATGTGTAACAATCTGTAGAAAATACGGCTTTATAAATTCGGCTTGAAGTGCATTTTTCCAACTATCTTCTATTTTCACATCCATAAAAAAAACATTTTTAAGCAAGAACGAAATTATGTGTTTATAGGCTACTTCAGATTTAGGAAGCATTATAGAAAACTTTCTGGCTTTATAATTAACACTTATAACACCTAATCATTAAGGAATAAGCTTTATCAACGTTAGGTTAATTTGATTGAGTAAGACTATTAAACCACCATATTTAGTATTAATGCTTTAACAAATACCAAGATTCAATGCGTGGTAGTTGGTATAGTGCAAAAAATTGTTTCGTTGTAAAACTTTCTGCCCCTATTTGAAAGATAATATCTAAAAACCAGTGAATTATACAAATCTTAGCTACGGTTGTATAACATTTAAGGTTAATTGCCCAACTAGTTTTGTGTCTTAAATAAAAAAGGGAATAATGTCTCTTCCATTTATAAATCATATTCTTTTTTACATCCCCTTAAGCGTGCTTATTCTGCACAATCTTTTATTACTTTATTCTTTTACCAGATGGCGTTAATCAAACTAGCGCAAGCATGAATCCCTGTTTTATTCATTTAATCATGCGGAAAATCGTAAAACTATCGAGTGTTTTTGAAAAATCATGCGGAAAAATCGAAAACTATAGCGTGTTTTCGTAAATCCTTGCGGAATAATTGAAAACTATTGCGTGTTTTTAGAAAGTCGTGCGGAAAAACGAAAAACTATTGCGTGATTTCAAAAAAAACGGATGAAAAACTAAAAACTATCGTGTGTTTTTGAAAAATTATCCGGAATTTCAAAGAAGTAGATAGAAAATTGTATTCAGCCTACTCTTTTAACAAGTAAATCAAATGCTTAAAAAAATTTGATAGATAAATCAATTTTAAAAAATAAAATTTAAATAAAATGAAAAAAGGATCAATAAATGTAGTGAGTACCCGATTGATAAGAAGAATCTTACAACGTGATATTGCCAAGAAATCTAGGAAAATGAGTGATGCCATCAATGGTAATATTGCTGTATTCAAGGGCGTGCAACCTTTTACTGCCATCGCAGTTACAGCGCTTATCCTTGCTTTTACTACGGCAGAAGGTGCTTATGCAGTGGGTGGCATCCTGAAAAAGAATGATTTTTTAAATGCAAAAGCAGCATTATATGATTGTATGCTTGAATTTGCACCGTATGTGAATGCACTTGCTTTGGGCGACAAGGTTATTCTGGATTTGAGCACCCTTCCTTTGTTAAGTGATGAATTGGATATAGCAAAATTGATTGCTGATGGTGCTATTGCCGATAATGTTACTGCCAAACAGGGCGCCTCGCCACGTCAGATTATTACCAACTGCAATTCATTTGGTGAAAAGGTGAATTATATTGTTATAATAAGTGAGGGAATCCCCTTGCCTGCTGGTTTTTATGTAGAAAGTAATGGCACTGTAACTTTGCCTGATGGAAACCGTTGTTTTGTAAACAGTTTAGGCAACAGGAGGAAGTCTTTTGTGAACCTACTCCCTAAAACAGAATACTTTGTGTACTACGTGCTCACTTATGGTGCTTCTACGGTTGGTGTAGTAAGTGCAGGTGTTTCCATCGTAACAAGTGCCTGATGGTGAATAAAACAAAGGGGGGATATTGGTGTTTAAACATTTGTAACCCCTTTTTGTGTTTGTTTTTGTATTTCTTCAGATTCTTGAATCACTTTCATCAGGCTACATAATTTTTTAGGAAAAATAGGGCTACTTGCACATAAAATGAGTGTCTATAGCTGTTTAATTCCCTTTTGTTGTAGTGGTAATACATCTGATTGATGTACGTTTGATGTAGTAGTTAACTATTAGAATCTATATAATCTTTATACCGATGTAGTATTGTTGTGTGGGGGTTGTAGTGTGGGTATTTTCCTACCAACTACCTTTACATCTCGAAATGTAGAGTACTGCACATTACCGAAAAACGCTAACGATTATTTGCCACTTAGTAGTTTTAAGTAAAAGGTTGGTACTAGAAATTTTTCTTATTAATTTTTAAACTTTAAAACAAAAAAGATGAAAAAAAATTACATTCTTCTTGCCATTCTTACCCTGTTTATCTGTAAGGTACAAGCACAACCGGGTACACCAGCTCCTAAGCCTACTGCAAATGCTGGTAACGTAGTTTCTCTTTGGGGTAGTCATTACAACAATGTAGCAGGTACAAACTGGTATCCAAACTGGGGACAAGCAACACAAGTAGCTTATTCTAGCGTAGGTGGTGATACAACATTGGGCTACACCGCCTTAAATTATGAAGGAGTTTCATTTTCTAATCCGTTAGATATCTCTAATTTAGACTCACTACATGTAGATGTATGGTCTGCCAACTGTTCATCATTGGATATTCGTTTAATAAACTCTACAGCAGTTCAAAACACGGGTAATCCCATACAACCAAATGTTACATTAACATTAAAAAGTACAGGTTGGAATAGCGTTAGTATACCAATCTCTCAATTTACAGGGCTTAAATTAAATGTATTAGACCAAATGTCTTTTACTGCACTTATACCTGGTTCTGGTGCAAACATCTATTTAGAGAACATCTATTTTGTTTCTCACGTAAATATCCCAAAAATTACTGGTTTCTCAGTTCCTGCAAACCTATTGTTAGGTGCGGCGCCATTTACACTTACAGATCCTGTTAGTAACAGTACTGGTGCATTCACTTATACTAGTAGCGATGTAACTGTTGCAACCATCAGTGGAAAAGTAGTTACAATTGTTGGTGCAGGTTCTACTGTTATCACAGCAAACCAAGCACCTGCAGGCAGTTATTCTAAAGGATCTGCTTCTGCAACCTTGGTAGTATCTTATCCTCCACCAACATCTGCTGCTCCAACGCCTACAAAAAGTGCTGTTAACGTAATATCACTATGGGGTAAAACTTACACCAATGTAGACGGTATAAATTGGTATCCAAATTGGGGACAAGCAACCCAATTTAATGCAACAAACATAGCAGGAGATACTACGTTGGAATATTCCAATCTTACTTATGAAGGTGTACAAGCAACTACTCCGGGAGATGTATCAAAAGCAAATTTCTTGCACTTAGATATCTGGAGTCCAAATGCAACTGCAATTGTAATTAATCTTATTAATTCTTCTGCTGTAACAGGTGGTGCTGCCGTTCAGGTTGCAGATACCATTACACTTACTACAGGAAACTGGAACAGCATCGATATTCCAATGTCTGCTTTCAAAGGTGTAGATTTTACAAAAGTTGATCAGGTAATGTTTGTATCAGGTACTCCAGCAACAGGTGGTGTTATTTACTTGCAAAATATTTATTTCTGGGCTAATGGTCCTTTAGCAGTTTCATTGGCAAATTTTAATGCTGCAAAAGTTGGTAATACAGCTACATTAACTTGGAAAACTGAAAGCGAAATAAATAACAAAGGATTCAACGTTCAACGTAGCAGCAATGGTACAAACTGGGTTACCTTGAAATATGTTGCAGGTGCAGGAACTAGTTCCAACTATTCTTTTGTAGATAATAGTCCCATAAGTGGTGTTAGTTATTATCGTTTAGGTTTGGTTGATGCAAATGGAAAGATAACTTACAGCTCTACGTTGTCAGTAGATTTTTCTAAAGAAACTGTAGGAATTTCTTTCTATCCAAACCCTGTAAAGAGTGTAATGAATGTAAGTATCCCTGCTATCCAAAGCAATACTGCTAGCTTGAGCTTGGTTGGCTTAAATGGCAGAACAATTAAGACTATTCAGTTAGGAACACAAAGTTCCAACAGCAATGTAGCTGTAAATGTTGCAGGCTTGGCAAAGGGTATTTATGTTTTAACATTAAAAGATGGAGCTACAGTAAAAACCGCTAAGGTTGTTGTAGAATAAAACAAGTAGTATCAAATTATATCACTAAGGAGGTTGTCTGCAAGGCAGCCTCCTTACCTTCTGGTTCAAATAAATTAAATAAGTTCTGTTTAGTTATTGTAGGATGAAAGCGACAAGCATTTTGTGAACGTTGTAATGTTTATGATGTACTAAAAAGTAGGATTAATAGTTCAAAAAACGATTCTTTAGAAGTAGTATTGATGTAGGAGTCAATCTAATTACAAGTTCAAGCAAAAATATTTTTGTCCTTCAGAATTTCTTCACGTTTTAAAACGATTGCATTATGAAATTAAAAGTCAGATTGTTATGTATCGGTATTTTTTTGAGCGGATTACTTTTACAAGTCGCCGCCCAAACAAATATTGTTGTAACGGGAATAGTAAGAAACAAAACGACAGGAGAGGCATTGGTAGGTGCATCTGTAATTAATGAAAAGACACATAAATCTACTGTCACTAATGAAACTGGAGAATTTCGAATCTCTGTAGAAAAAGGAGCCACGCTCACCATCTCTTTCGTTGGAATGACAACCACCAAATATAAAGTAACAGAATCTGGTGCAATCAGTATACAGTTGGAGGAGGAAATAAAGAAGTCCGACGAAGTGGTTGTTATCGGTTATGGCACACAGAAAGTAACAAAAGTATCTGGAGCTATCTCTACTATTAAAAGTGCAGATATCGAAAAGCTAAAACCTGTTCGTGCAGAAGATGCCATACAAGGTAGGGCTTCGGGTGTAACAGTTGTATCAAACGGTTCTCCTGGTGTTAAGCCAACGGTATTCATACGTGGTATTCCTTCTTATTCAGGGAGTGATCCATTGGTAGTTATTGATGGTGTTGAACAAACATTGGATGATCTTAACTCCATCAGTTCAGCAGATATAGAATCTATCAATGTTTTAAAAGATGCTGCAGCTACTGCAATTTATGGCGTTCATGGTGGTAACGGTGTAATTTTAATCACAACCAAGACGGGAAGAAAAAATAGAAAGCCAGAGTTTAATTTTAGTAGTAATTATGGTATACAAGAAACTACCAGACAGATACCTCTATTGAATGCTACAGAATATGGCGCAATTGTAAATGAGGGAACTTTGGTAGACGGCGGTATTGCCCCTTTCTCGGATTTATCTAAGTTGGGTGTAGGTACTAACTGGCAAGATAAGGTTTTTCATCATTCTGCTCTTCAGTCTCATTCAATTACAGCAAGAGGTGGAGGTGAAAACATCAGTTATTTTGTTTCAGGTGCTTATACTGGGCAAGATGGCATAATTGGAGGTGGAGACAAGTCGTACTTCAATCGTTACAATGCGACCACCAATATGACCGCTGATTTAACCTCTAAGGTAAAGCTGACAACCAACACGAGTTTTGTAAACATTAAAGGTGCTGGTATTCCAGAAAATGGATTTAATAGTGTGCTAGGAAATGCCATCAATTTCGATCCAACTGTACCAGTCTATAATACGGTTCCCAATACTTATGGCTTGTATAGTTTTAGTAAAAATATATTGTCAGAAAATGTAAACCCCTTAACTCAATTAGACAACACACACAACATATCTAATACAAATAAACTTTACGGAAAGTTAGAATTACAATATGAGGTTATCAAGAACCTGAAGATTACTTCTAGATACGGCTATACAAATGTAGATATTACTGGAAAGAGCTTCACACCCTTAGCATTCTATGGTCCTTCCAACCAATTATCTACACTTAATGCAGATGGTTCAACAGTTTCAGGTGCACACAATACCGTATCTCAATACAAGACAACCTATTATAACTACAGTCTTGAAAACTATGCTAGTTATAATTTTAAGATTAGCCGCGATCATAATTTTGAAACATTACTTGGTATTACAATGGCAAAGAGTACAGGTAACTCAGTAAGTGGGTCAAAAAAAGATGTAGAGTTTAATTCATGGGATTTTGCTGAAGTATTTGCAGCAACTGGTTCTGCAGCCACTGCTTCTATAACATCTTCTAAATTTGAAAAAAGAAATCTTTCTTATTATGGAAGACTAAACTATGACTATCAGGAGAAATACCTTTTTTCTTTTACTTTAAGAAAAGATGGCTCCAGTTCTTTTGGACCTGCTAGTAAGTTTGGTAACTTTTACGCAACATCTCTTGGATGGGTAGTCTCTTCAGAAAAATTCTTTAAGCCAAATATTGTTCAATTCTTAAAGGTAAGGGGAAGC
>CAISCV010000248.1 GCA_903883945.1 uncultured Chitinophagaceae bacterium
ACCTGACAAAAAATCTCAATCAATCTTAAGGAATTCAATAACATGGAAATACTTTTCCATGGTAACGAATTGGTCGTATTGGTAAGTATTTATACTTCTCATATTGGAATGAAAAAAGAATAACATCCAAAACTCACGTTAGTTTATTAAAAGAATTCAGAGCAAAAACCGATAGCAAAGTTCCACTTGACCCAGACCCAAGAAGGAATAAAAACATCACGCCACTTACAGATGCTGAAATTAAAAAACAGGATGAAGCCGTGATAGAATATCTAAATAAACTAAATGATATACTAAGGAAAAAGTAGTATAGCGGGAAGCTATCTTATTGTAATTTATCTCTACTTGCATTTTATAACAAGCTGTAGGCTGTTAGATGGTTTTAGCCTAAAGCGATTGTCTATCCTCAGACCAATAACCCACACAATTCGCTTATCGCTTTCTATTACCCAAACTCGTTCTTTGTCTGTTTTAGACAATTTCTGGTCGATAAAAAACTTACTGAGTTTCTTCTTTTTAAGCATCCCCAACGGGTAGAAATAATCCCCCTGCTTGTAGGGTCGCAATAGCAAAGGATACTTTATTTCATCGGCATTGAGTGTGGCAATGGTAGCATCGTTGGGAAGATGGGCACTGTCAGCAGGAGTAGTTTCAAATGTAAGTGTACCGCCAGCATAGACAATCTCTTGAGTACCTTCTTCAATAATGATATTCAGGGCTTCTTCTGATTGCAAAGGCGCAATAATGAGCCAGTTCCGATTGATAATTAACCGATGACTAGCAGAAGCAATAAAACTTCCGTTGGCAGCATCCAATAGCTTGATAGCTTCCTCCGTTTGCGTGGCGGCAAAGCCAAAGTCTTTGATGATTTCGAATACAATAGTCTTTAAGGGCGTTTGCTTTTTTAGTTTGAGGATAGGAATATGGCTCTCATTGCCTTTTATCTCAATTAGCTTTGCTTTTGTTTGTGCTACAGTTGTATTATAAATCAATTCTATTTCTTTAAACCGTTCAATGTTTGCCAATAGGTTGTCGTCCACCTGCGGATAAATGGTTTTCATCAATGGCACTACCTGATGCCTAACGAAGTTTCTGGAATACTTATCGGAAGCATTGCTACTATCCTCCACCCAACTCAGATTCTGTTCTTTGGCATAAGCTACAATCTCCTCTCTCTTTGCAAATAACAAAGGCCGGATAATATTCCCCTGTTTGGGAAGAATACCATGCAACCCACTGATACCCGTTCCCCTGAAGAAGTTGAGAAGCAGGGTTTCTATATTATCATCGGCATGGTGGGCGGTGGCGAGCCCCCATCCCCTAAAGGGGGGTAAGGAGTCCGATTCGGTTAACGTTCGACGGTTAACGGTTAACGTTTCAAACCATCCATACCTCAACTCTCTTGCTGCCACTTGAATGGAACACTTTTTTTCCTCGGCGTATGCTTTAGTATCAAACTGCTTTATGAGGACTTGTTTATTGTACTTCTCTCCTAGTGAGCGAACAAAGTTTTCATCCCTGCTACTCTCCTCTCCTCTTAACTGAAAGTTGCAATGTGCAATCACAAACTCAAAGCCTGCATGGTGGCACAAGTCAGCCAATACCACACTATCTACACCACCACTCACCGCCAACACCAATTGTGTTTGATTGGTGACAAACCTTAGTTCTTGCTTGCAGTATTGTATGAATTGTTGTAGAAGAGACATAAAGTTTTAAGTAATAAGTAGTAGGTATTAGGTTGGACGTTCATCTGCAGATGCCCAAAAGAGACTAAGTAAAAAGGTAACTAATAACTTATTACCTACAACTTACTTACTTATTCACTTTTGCCCAAGTATCCTTTAAAGTAACTGTCCTATTAAAAACCAACTTTTCTTTGGTACTTTCCTTGTCCAAACAGAAATATCCTTTACGTATAAACTGATGCCTTTCATTCAGTTTAGCTTCTGCCAAAGAAGGCTCGGCATAAGCCACAGGTATTACTTGTAATGAATCCTTGTTGATATACTCCTTAAAATCTCCTTCGGCTGCGCCTACGTTTTCTTCTGTAAACAAACGATCATACAAACGAACTTCCATTGGAACGGCAGTAGCCACATTCACCCAATGCAAAGTACCTTTCACATTGATGCCACTTGTATCACTACCACTTTTACTATTAGGGATGTAAGAGCAATTCAGTTGGGTGATATTCCCATCAGCATCCTTTATTACCTCATCGCATTGGATGATATACGCACTCTTCAAACGCACCATTTGCCCCGGTGCCAAGCGGAAGTACTTCTTAGGAGCTACCTCCATAAAGTCGTCCTTTTCTATATAAATCTCTTTGCTGAAAGGAACTTTACGTTCTCCACCATTTTCATCTTCAGGATTATTCTCACTCAACAAAAGCTCTTCCCCCAATTCATAGTTGGTAATCACCACCTTCAAAGGATCAAAGACCACCATCCTGCGTTGTGCAATTTTATTCAGGTGTTCTCTTACACAAAACTCCAACAAACTAAAATCAATCAGGTTCTCCCTTTTGGCAATACCTATCTTATCACAGAATTCCCTGAGGCTATCTGGTGTAAAACCCCTGCGCCTCATCCCGCTGATGGTAGGCATCCGAGGATCGTCCCAACTAGACACATGTCCTTCATTAACTAATTGCAACAACTTACGTTTGCTCATCACCGTATAGGTCATATTCAAACGGGCAAATTCATATTGTTTAGAAGGGTAGATGCCTAACTGTTCAATACACCAATCGTACATCGGTCTGTGTGGAATAAACTCCAGCGTACATATAGAGTGGGTAATCTTTTCGATAGAATCGCTTTGTCCATGCGCAAAATCATACATCGGATAGATGCACCAAACATCTCCTGTGCGGTGATGGTGGGCATGTTTTATACGATAGATGATAGGATCGCGCAGCAACATATTGGTACTTGCCATATCAATTTTCGCCCGCAACACCTTCTCGCCATCTTTGTACTTCCCTGCACGCATGTCTGCAAACAATTGTAGGTTCTCTTCCACTGTTCTATCCCTGTAGATATTATTCACTCCCGGTTGCGTTGGCGTTCCCTTTTGGGCTGCTATCTCTTCACTAGTACTATCATCTACATAAGCCAATCCCATGTTGATTAAATCTAGCGCGAAACCATACAATTGCTCAAAGTAATCTGAAGCATACAACTCTTGCTTCCAGCCATTTCCCGTTCCTTCCAACAACCATTTAATATCCTCTTTAATGCTATCCACATACTCTGTATCTTCTGTTACGGGGTTGGTATCATCAAAACGGAGATTGGTGGCGCCACCATATTTCTTTGCCAAACCAAAGTTCAGGCAGAT
>CAISCV010000249.1 GCA_903883945.1 uncultured Chitinophagaceae bacterium
CCACCTTATTCTCCAATTCTTCTGACATATTATCATAAACATACCAAGTTGTGTCATCAAACACATCTTCAAATTCATCATCTTCTTCAAAATCTTCTTCATTATCAAAGTCATCTTCCCACATAGTTTGTAGTTTTGGATTAATGAATTAAGTAAGATTATTTTAGCTTTTTAATAAATGGAATAAGAATTGAACTTTTAAATATTTCAAAAATAGTTTCAATCTTTTCTTCCGAAATTTCTTCTGTCTTTATTTCAATGTATTCTGTTTCATCCCCCTTATCACTGTGACAATAATCAATATCATAACTCAAACTTTCTTTTAATTCTTCATAAAAACTTTCTTTTTGAATGTTAGAACCCTTTTTTCCACTTAAATCATCTTTTATTATCCAAAATGAAAAATATTTTCTAGCACCCTCGTCATTTTCACAAGTATAGCCAAACTGACAATAAAAGAAATCCACAACTTTTCCTCCTGAATCTTTAACTATGTGAATTGATGAATAAATTTTTAAAGATTTATCTTTTATGTCCCCAAATATTTCCCCTTTGTAAGTATGACTGCTAATTTCTTGGACTTTCCAATCTCCTTTGAGTTTTGTACTTATCATTTGATGTAAATCATTATAATAAGGCAATAAACTTTTATTTACTTTATTAGCAGTTGAGGAAATTACATCAAGTATTAATGGCATTTCTTCTAAACATTTTCTATCTAATTCGTCTAATTCAATTTTTCTTTTCATAATTATTCGTAGTATGTGTTTATTATTTCTAGATTAGATAAACTTACTTCTTTTATTCCTTCCCCCTTTATATCGGCAATTAAATCAATTAGGTGTTCTCTATTGTATTCCATTTTTGTAATAGAATACAGCAGGTTTTTATACTCTTTCAAGATGTTATCATCACTTTCAACATTGTTCAAAATCTGTATTAATCTATCATAATTTTCTGTGCGGAATTTTCCAACATCAAGGCTTTCTTCTACCTCTTTGAAACTCAGTAGTACAAAGCAATGCTTATAATCTTTATATGTTTCTTCTACATATTTCTCATATCTAGTCAATTGAGTTTTAGTAACCTCACCTTCACTTGAAATTTCCTCAATATTTACATCTGCGTAAATCTTATTTTCAATGACAATCACAAATTTATTTTTTGTATCCTTAATAAATAAGTCTATTCTTCCCTTTCCACTAAATACCCTATGTTCATTAATTATTTCATATTGGTTCTTTTCTACCAATTCACTAATTTCTGGTGATATTTCGGATATAAATTTTGAAAGGATCTTACTTCCTTTCTCAATAAACTTATGATGAAACAAGTATCTCAAAACCCTAGAGTGTGTATTCTCCCTAAAGTTATGCTCCATCAATTCAAAAGTAGAAAACTGAATTTTATGTCTATTAGCTTCTATTATAGATTTAGTTTCTTTATATCTTTTTGAATAAACTCTTCCTTTCAAAATACCCAAGTCGTTTGTAAGGTTCGAGAATTGTGTTAATAGATCTTCCCTGCTTACAACCTCTTTTTTAGGTTTAAGCCTTACAAAAGTTGATATTAACTCACAAAACTGATTGTATTTAATTTCATCCATAATTTTCATTAATCAGAGATTAGAATAGGTTTTGACATCTATTTTATAAGTAAGTTAAAATTGTTTTTTTAGCCTTTCTTCCCATCCATTTCTGCTTTCAGCTACATAATTCAACATTGCTTCTGCTGTTTCGTGGGATAGCTTGCCTTCAAGGTCGGATAGTTTCACTTTAGGCTTGGTTGGTGCTGCTTCCAACGTTTTCAAATCGTCGTACTTGCGGGTCAGTTTTTCCCACTCATTTATGGGTATTACAACTGCTGTGTGTGCGCCAGTATTGTCTGTTATGTATTGTAAAGGCATCTTCTTCTATTTTAATTCCTACAAATTTAGCAGAAACAAATTGTTTTATGGTTTATAATCCTCCAACTGCTGCTGCAATTGCTTTTTTGCAGTACTAAAATATTCGTCCCAATTGGTAATGCTGCTAACTGTTTTGTAAGTATCGCTTTCTTTTAGCTCCTGCATCTGTTCCCTTAATTCCTTTATCCGCAAACGCAGCTTTTCCATCTCTGCATGTAGCAATTTCTTTTGGTTGATAGCGTCCGATTTACTCACAAAGAAATTACCCTTTTCTAGGTTCTCCAATATCTCCCTTACCTTGTTTAGGTCGTTCTTTTCATACGCCGCTTTCAACTCTGTAAACAGTTTAGTAGCCAGTTCCTTTTGTTCCTCACTCACCACATCGGGGTGGCAAAGCTTGCTTGCCTTACGGTATTTGTCCTTTAGCTCCTTTTGTTCTTCGGGGGTAAGTGTGTCTATCTGTTCATCTTTAGTGGCTTCATATTCCTTGTGGTAAGTGTCGTAATCTTCTTCCGCTTCCTGTTGCTGTGGTGTACCTTTAGCCTTCTCCTTTCGGTGTTGCAGAATTTTTATTATCAGTTCGCCCAGTTCTTGGTTGTGCCGTATGCCAAACTCGTGAATCAGTTTTTCTATGTCAGCTTTCTCGTCGCTAAGGCTGTTTATCGCAATCTCCAATCCCTTTATCTCCAGTTTCAGTGCTTCCACTTCGGGGTCTATATAAAAAGAGAGTTGGTTATGGGCATTAATAAAAGCCTCAATAGCCACAACGGCTTTGCTATAAGCTTTATCTTTCAGTGCAATAATAATAGTAGATAATTCACCAATTGCAGGCAGTTGTTCCAGTTTGGCAATATGGGTTTCCAGTTCGTCTTCTTCCTCTAGTATTATCAGACTTTTTATCAGTTCTAGTCTTTTTATTGTTTTCCCTAGGTCTATCGGTTTTGCATCTACCATAAGTAATTTGTTTTGGTAAATGTAGGGAAATAAGGAGAACAAAAAAGGTCAATAGTCTTCAGTCTCTCAACCTCCAACTTTCAACCTCTTTCTTGCTTATGCCCTCTCTCGCAAGTATTGCGTTAGCATCATTTGTGTGTATTAGTCAAACCAGTTTTTAACTGGCATTCGCTAAATAGAAAAAGTACAAGCTGCGATTGCACAAATAGATTCGACTCGCTAGTTTTAATAAGCGTACTTTCAGCCGAAATAAATGAATTATGTCAGCATTAATAAGCATCCCCCCCGATTCAGATTATAGGAAGCACCTACGAAGCGTACTTTTATTTATACTCGCACACATAACGGGTGAGCCTAATGGAGTCAAGTCTCCCGTTGACCCCCACTAGTCCATGAATGTCGGGGTCTAGTTCATGACTCTGTCATGGACTAGCTGTTACTAAACCTCGAATAGATAGAGCCAGAAAACTATTTATAAAACATCCACCTCCTACCTTCCTCTCGCAAGTGTTGCGGTAGCATCACTTGTGTGTATTAGTCAAACCAGTTTCTAACTGGCCTTCGCTAAAGAAAAAAATACAAACTGCGATTACCCAAATAGATTCGACTCGCTAGTTGTAATAAGCGTACTTTCAGCCGAAATAAATAAATTATGTCAGCATTAATAAGCATCCCGCCCGATTCAGATTATAGAAAGCATCTACGAAGCGTACTATTATTTATTCTCGCACACATAACGGGTGAACCCAATGGAGTCAAGTCTCCCGTTGACTTTCAAGGCATTGTAGAAATGGATTCGGTATATAAATTGTCTATGAAACTCAAAACAGCAAATAGGGATAAAGACTTTAGAATATCAGTAAACGAGGGATTGCTTTTTTATGCATGTTTTGTTTTGATGAACAAAGTGTTAGTGAGCAAACACGATGAAACGCTAACGTCTGTGTTGCTGAAAATGATGCCTGAAGGTAACTCCTTCAAGGATTTCAAAGTATTCAGGGATGACATGATTTATATAAATACCCACCTTATAGAAGACTCTGAGAAAAAGTTTAAAAGCCACAAAGAACTAGCTGTATTAAAGGAAAGGTTGGCAGAGATAGATTTGGACTAATATATCTCTATGACAATTGTAAGGTTTTTGCGCAGTTGGCTTGGTGCTCCACACGCGCAAATGTTGCGTTAGCATCACTTGTATGTATTAGTCAAACCAGTTTCTAACTAGCATTCTCTAAAGATAAAAGTACAAGCGGCCTCATCTAATTTCGCAACATCCTATTGCAAAATTGTAGCAGTATCATCTATTCAACATTGCACACACTACTTTCCAAAAGAAAGAGGCAGAACGCAGGGGAAAACCACGCTGCGATTGCACAAATAGTTTCTGCGATGCATAAAATAGACGTTGCGATTACCCAGATAGACGCTGCGATTAACCAAACAGACGTTGCGATTGACCAGATAGACGTTGCGATTAACCAGATAGACGTTGCGATTGCACAAATAGACGTTGCGATTGACCAATTAGACGTTGCGATTGCCAAAATATTCTTCACGATTCAACAGTTACATCGCACGATAGCTAAACAGAGGGATTGATTAAGAGAGTTGGTGTATAGAAGTGTACGGTTTCAGATTTGGGCAAAAAAAAGTCCCAATCAGACTAAACTGATTGGGACTAAAGGAATACGGCAACTACCTACTCTCCCGGCATAATGCGAGTACCATCGGCCATGGGGGGCTTAACTTCTCTGTTCGGAATGGGAAGAGGTGAACACCCCCGGCAAAATCACCATAAGAATGTAAAAGTGATAAGTTGTAAGTTATAAGTTGTAGGTTCTATACCTATTACTTAATACCTAATACTTATTACCTAATAAGATAACATATCGGGAAAGAATCTCATACAAGAAAATAAAAAATAAAGCTTACGGGCAATTAGTACTACTCGGCTTTGTTGTTGCCAACTTTACACCTATAGCCTATCAACGTCATAGTCTCTGACGACCCTTAAAAGTAAACTCATCTTGTGGAAGGTTTCACGCTTAGATGCTTTCAGCGTTTATCCTTGCCGCACGTAGCTACTCTGCATTACACCTGGCGGCATAACAGATACACCAGCGGCACGTACGACCCGGTCCTCTCGTACTAAGGTCATGTCCACTCAATTTACTAGCGCCCACCACAGATAGGGACCGAACTGTCTTGCGACGTTCTGAACCCAGTTCACGTGCCACTTTAATCGG
>CAISCV010000250.1 GCA_903883945.1 uncultured Chitinophagaceae bacterium
CAAATAAAAATATTTCTTAACATTCTTGTTTTCACTTCACTTGTATCCGCTTCAATTGGGCAATCCACCAGAATAACTAGCGATCCTGATGCCGATTATAAACTAGCAAAAGAATATTATATTAATGAGCAATATAGTTTAGCTTATCCCATTTTTAAAAGTATTTATAGCACTGGAAGAAGCCAAGGAAATTATCCGGTATCGATTTCTCTTGAAAGCAAATACTACTATATCACGTGCGGGCTAATACTAAATGACGCTACCATAAAAGGGAAAGCAATAGAGTTTTTGGAATTAGAACAAACAACACCCCTCAAACATAAACTAGCTTATCAGTTGGCAGAATACTTATTTAGAAATAAAAACTATACCGATGCCATTACCTATTATAATAGAGCGGGCATAGACAACTTAACAAATGCTGAAATTGGAGAATCTAAGTTTCATAAAGCTTATTGCTATTTCACATTACAGCAGTTTAAAGAGGCCAAGCCTTTGTTTGATGTGATAAGACAGATTCCTACCGATTCGAATTATGTAGAAGCTAACTACTATTTTGGTTTTATTGCCTTTGGCGAAAAGGACTTTAAAGAAGCTTTGAAGGCTTTTAAAGTAGCCGAGAACAATCCACAATATTCTAAAGTTGTACCTTTTTACATTGCTGAGATTTACTATTTCGATAACCAGTTAGACAAGTCACTTACCTACACCGAAACTATCCTAAAAGGAGGTGAACAATATTACGATTTGCAGTTAAGACAATTGGCTGGAAAATTATACTTCGATAAAAGACAATTCCAAAAAGCATTACCTTATTTGGAAGCATACATCGACAAGTCCGACAAAGTAAACAGGGAAGACCTGTATGAACTTAGCTATTGCTACTATGAGTCTGGCAAATGGGCTAAGAGTATTGAAGGCTTCAAACAATTGGGTGGGAAAGAAGATTCTTTAGCTCAGAACAGTATGTATTTGTTGGCAGATGCATACCTAAAAACAAATCAGAAAGAGAACGCTCGTAATGCTTTCTTATTTTGTTCCAGCAACAACAGCAATGTGATACAACAAGAAATATCTACCTTCAGCTATGCAAAACTTTCCTATGAATTAGGTTTTATGGATGTTGCACTCAGCGAACTTCAGAAGTTTATTGTAACATATCCTAGCAGCAACAACTCACAAGAAGCAAAAGAGCTATTAGTAGGCGTTTTGGCTAATACAAGTAATTATAAAGATGCATTAAAACTATTTGAAAGCTTGAAAACCCAAAGCGATAAAGTAAAAAGAATCTATCCTAAAATAATGTACGGAAGAGCTGTTGAATTGATAAATGATTATGAAATAATTGAAGCAGATAAGCTACTAACAAAAATATTAAAAGCACCGTACAATAATAAGCTATTGGCATTTACTTACTTTTGGAAAGGAGAAATTGCTTACAGAAATGACAAACTAGATGATGGTGTCGTTTACTTTTCTAAGTACTTAGAAAATCCTTTAACCAATGGTGAAATCAATACAACTAATGCTAAATACAGTCTTGCATACTGCCTGTTGAAAAAAGAAGAATATAAAGAAGCGCAGAAATATTTTGGAGAAGTAGCCAATTCATTAAGTACAAATACCTCACCACTGCAGCAGGATGCATATATACGATTGGGTGATTGTTATTTTATGCAAAAGCAATACAAGCCTGCATCAAAAATATATGATGATATACTGGCCCACAATCTTCAAACTGCAGATTATGCTTTGTATCAAAAAGCTGTTATTGCTGGCGCATTGAATAAAACTGGAGACAAGATACTTATGCTACAACGCCTATTGCAACAGTTTCCTTCTTCCCCATTAACTGCCGAAGCAAACCTTGAAATTGCAAATGGTTATTTGTCCGACGAGAAATATGCAGAAGCACTTTCTCCGTTACAACAAATATTAGCCAACAAAAACGCAAGTCCCTTATGGCCTAAAGCATTATTAAAAACAGGTGTTTCATACTTTAATACAGATAAAAATGAAGAAGCCTTAAGCAATTTTACACAATTAGCAAAACAATACCCCAACACCCAAGAAAGTGATGAAGCAATAGAATATATACGCACCATCTATGTTCATCAGCAAAAACCAAATGAATTTATTGGTTTTATGCAGCAGATTGGTAGAAGTATAAGTACGTCTGAGGCAGATTCTATCACATATAAAGCAGCTGCTATACAATATGAAAACAAAGATTATACAGCAGCAAAAGCAGGTTATATAAACTACATCTCCCTGTATCCTGATGGAAAATATGGGGTTGAAGCTAATTATTACTGTGCAGAGATAAGTGTTACATCAAAAGATACAAAAACGGCACTCCCCTTCTATACGGCGGTAGCTGCTAAGGCACCTAACAAATTTGCAGAACGTAGTGCCTTGCAAAGTGCTAGAATTTACTTCTTTAACCTAAAAGATTATGCTAATGCTGAGAAATATTTTAATCAGTTAAAAGCACTTACTAGTCAGCAAGAAAACAAATTGGAAGCTATGCGTGGGTTGCTACGTTGCCAATATCATTTACAACATTTTAAGGATGCGGTAGATAATGCAAAGGACTTACTAGCTCAAACAGGTACAGCAACAGATGATAAGATGATGGCCAATATGGTTTTGGCGAAAAGTAATCAAGCCGATAATAAACTTGATGATGCAACTACAGCATACAAAGCAGTTATTGATTTGGGTAAAAGTGAATACAGTGCAGAAGCACAATTTAGACTTGCAGAAATCTTATTTCAACAAGAGAAATTTGATATCGTAGAGAAAGCAGCTTTTGAAGTAATTAAGAAGGAAGGATCTTATGCCTATTGGGTTACAAAAAGCTATATACTATTGGGAGATTTGTACTTAAAGCAAAAGGATTTGTTTAATGCAGAAGCTACTTTTAAAAGTGTTTCAGACAATAGTACGATCGATGAACTTAAACAAGAAGCAGCAACAAAGCTTGCTCTTGTTATAGAAGAGAAAAATAAAACCAATAAAGTAGAAACACCACAATAAAGAATGTTTAACATGAATTACTGTAGAAAAATACTCTTAACAGCATTAACATTAACCCTGTTCGTGTCTTTTTTATGTGCACAAACACATAGAAAAAAAAAGAAGGTGTCCAAGAAAGAATTGGCAACACCCTCTAAGAAACATCATGGGGCAAATACTAAAAAAGGGAATGCTTCTATAAAGGCAGCAGCATCTTTGGACAAGAAGACTTCCGAAACAGTTGTCCTACCCCAGAAATTATCCAAACTAGACATGAATGTCATAAAAGATACGACTGTAGAGGACACTTTGAGTACAACAAAAGAAGTAATCATCACCTCTTCATTTAAGCCTTCCTTGAAAAATGCAGCGAAAATAAATTTCACTGCTGCCACACCAGTGTTGGATACGACAAAGTTGCAATTAACCTACTCTATCCCCTCACAAAACCTCTTCTTTTCTTATCAACCAATTCCTATCAAACCATTGGCTTTAGCTGCAGACTCGGGCTTTGTTTGGGAACATCATCAATATGCAAAAATTGGTTATGGAAATTATTCCTCTTCTTACCTTGAAGCTGGTGCATCTTTTGGCAATGGTATAAAATCGATGATTACCGCTCACGGCAAGTTTCAATCGGCAAAGGGAAGTTTGCCTTTACAACAATATAGCAAATCAGGCATTGATTTGATTGGCATTTTCAATACGAACAATAAACAAGAAATTACGTCAAAGTTATATTGGGATAATAATAGTGTTTACAGGTATGGCTATAAACCCGATTCGCTAAAAGTAGGTAAAGACTCCCTGCACCAGCAATTTAATACGATTGCACTTGAAGTTGGTTTGGAGAACAAAATTCCTACAAATTATAATATCACTTATCATCCACAACTTCAATTTGACTACTTCTCCAATACAAATGCTTCCAAAGAGACTAATTTGGTTATTAAAGCACCTGTAAGTAAATCGTTAGATAAATTATTTTCACTAGATCTTGGTATAACTGCTGATATCACTCATTATTCAACCAATCAATTTCTAGACACAGCTACCCTAAACAATAATCTATACAACTTCAATACTTCTTTACGCTTTATTACACCCAACTTTAAAGCTAATATTGGTTTATTGCCTTCTTGGGATAATGGAAATTTCTCTCTGTTACCAAACTTCACAGCAGAAGGAAAACTCGCAGACAAAAGGCTCGTGATAGAAGGAGGATGGATTGGATACTACCAGAAGAATACTTACAAAAGTTTAGCAGCTATCAATCCTTACATTGTACCACCTACAACTTTGTTCAATACCAAAATTACTGAATTGTATGTTGGCTTTAAAGGTAGCATTGATAGACATCTTACTGCTAATGGGAAACTATCCTTCCTGAAAATGGATAATATTGTCTTATTTGCCAATGATACTACCACAGGAAAGACTCAGAATTTCTTGACATTAAACGAACCCTCTATACAAGCTTTGAGACTAAAAGGGGAAGTTAGTTATGATATACAAGAGAGACTGTCTATTTTAGGCGCAATAACTTATACACAATTTACAAAACTCAGCGTGAATAATAGGGCTTATGGTTTACTTCCTTTTGAAGTAAATGGCTCAATGAGATGGAAGGTTTTAAATGATCTTACAATTAAAAGTGATGTCTTTTTCTTTGATGGAAGCTATTGTCGTAACCAAGAATTACATACAGTTAAGTTAAATCCTGCTTTTGATGCAAATCTAAGTGCTGAATTCCCTGTTTCTAAGAAGTTGAATGGGTGGATTCAATTTAATAATTTTCTCAACAATAAATACCAAAGATGGAATCAATATCAGGTACTAGGTTTTCAATTATTAGCAGGAGTTGTATATTCGTTCAGATAATTTTGTTGTATGTACCCACTATTATATAAATATTTCTTAGTCAACAAAAAGGTAGGCATCCCTGGCTTAGGAGTTTTTTCATTGCAAGATACGCCCGCTACACTAGACTTTGTAAAAGGTTCTTTGCATGCACCTCAATATAAAATTCTTTTTAAAAAGATGGAGGAAAATAAGATAGATAACAACTTATTTATTTACCTCAGCAAAGAAATGAAATTAGAAGAATGGCAGGTAGCTAAGGAGTTTCAAGAATTTACAGAATCTATAAAACAAAATATAGCTGGTAACAAAGCCGTAGAATTACCAGGAATTGGAAAGCTTCAAAAGGGATATGACGAAGACATCTATTTAATTTCTGATGTAGATGCAACCATCACTTCATCCGCAGATATAAAACTAAATAACGTTAACGATTCTAGGGCTAACTTAATAGACCTTTACAGTACTGGCGAACACCTCATTTTAACAGAGGAAAGCGAAGATGACAAGCTAGAGATGATTATTAAACACAAGGAGGAAGATTATTGGTGGGTTTATGCCCTCATTCTTGGTTTGATGGGTGTCGCTGCTTTGTTATGGTACTACATTTAATAATCAATACTACTCATGGCATCTATTATCACTTATCAGCAATGCCCTTGCTGTGGCAGCACCAACATTATAGAACAATTAAAGGCAAAGGATTATACGGTTAGTAAAACCATTTTCGAAATATGGCATTGTAACGATTGTACTTTACGATTTACCCAGAACGTACCAGACGCTGCTTCCATTGGGCCGTACTATCAGTCTACAAGTTATGTTTCGCATTCCGATACTCAAGAGGGCTTAATAAATAAATTGTATCATAAGATTCGAAAAATTACCCTTCAAAATAAAAAGGAATTAATTATTGATGCTACCAAAATACCGGCAGGTACCTTGTTGGATGTAGGTGCCGGCACAGGTGCATTTGCCAATACCATGCAAGAAGCAGGTTGGAAGGTAACAGGCTTAGAGCCCGATGCAACTGCACGACAAGTAGCTATCAATAAATTTGGTTTAAAGATGGACGATCCAGAGACCTTATTTTCGCTACCACCTGATAGTCTTGATGTAATTACCATGTGGCATGTGTTAGAACACGTACACAACCTACAAGGTTACTTAGAAAGATATTACTCCATATTAAAATCAACAGGAAAACTAATTATTGCAGTTCCCAATTATACAAGTCATGACGCTACACATTATGCCGAACATTGGGCAGCTTATGATGTACCGCGTCATCTTTATCATTTCTCACCTGTTAGTATGGAACGACTAGCAGAATTAAAAGGATTTAAAATAGAAGCTTACAAACCTATGTGGTATGACAGCTTTTATGTGAGTATGCTCAGTGAGCAATATAAAAATGGCAAAGGCAATTTATTAAAAGCAGTTTGGAATGGACTTATGTCTAATTTAAAAGCATTTAATGATCCTAAGCTTTGTAGCTCTGTTATTTATGTGTTGGCAAAAGAATAACCCCAGAGTTATAACAATAAATTTCATTAAAAGGACTATTAATTAGACTTAAAAGGAGCATCAGTGAATAAGAAAGCCATCTTGAAGATAATTGTCAAAAATGACATGCTCTTAAAATGTAATGTGATTAATTATTCTATTTACAATTTGAATTAAGACGTTAGTGCTTCTACAAAACATAAATTAATTCTACTAGTCAAGGTTTAAAATCTGTTTACTTAAGGTTAACTAAAGAATGACATTGGTTGTTATTGTATTAAAAAGTCTTTAAATTCTTCGTAAAAGGTCTAGTCAAGCCTTTTGTAGAAAGATTTTTTTACTTTTGAATCAATTAAAACATGTTTGTAATTGAGGTAATGAGTTTTCATTCTTTATAATGGCTTTTAGTAAGAGATTAATACATCTAATCTCCATAGACTCCACTTTATTTTGCCCAAGAAGTCAGATGACGTTTATGCAGTTACCATAACAACAGCAAAACTTTTTGTATCTTCACCCCAAAAAAAAGTAAAACCAATAGACTTAAAAACATACTCTAAAGGAAAAGATACCTTTACTTTGAAGTTTGTTTGTTGTTTCGTAATTGCGGATTGACTGTTATTGTATACCTGTAGATTCAGATATACCTAACCTAACCTAATCTTCCCTAATACTATACCCCGTTAAATTGATAAATACATCTTCTAGGTTTGCTTTCTTCACCTGAACAGGGCGTTCGAAGCCTGTTTCTACTAAATCATCTATTAGCTTTGAAGGAGAATCGATGGCTATGATTTTTCCATTGTCTATGATGGCCACTCTGTCACACAATATCTCTGCTTCATCCATGTAATGGGTGGTAATAATAACGGTAGTGCCTTGCTTTCTGATGTCTAGTATCAAGTCCCACAAATTCCTTCTTGCCTGCGGGTCGAGCCCTGTTGTAGGTTCGTCTAAAAAGATAATCTTGGGCTTATTAATTAAGGTAGTGGCAATAGAAAAGCGTTGTTTCTGTCCACCACTCAACTCTTTGAACTTGGCTTTTGCTTTATCCTTTAGGTTTACTTTTTCTAGTAAAGCCATTGGATCTAAGTCTTCATTATATAATCCTGCAAACAAATTGATGAGTTCCACCAGATTTAATCCAGGATAAAAGCCACTCGCCTGCAACTGAACACCTACTATCTTTTTTATTTCATTAGGACTAATATCTAGGTTTAAGCCATCTACCAGAACCTGTCCACCTGTTTTCTTTCTGAGTGTTTCTATAATTTCTAGCGTTGTAGACTTACCAGCACCATTGGGTCCCAACAAACCAAAAATTTCGCCTTCATATACATCGAAACTAATTCCCTTTACTGCTTCGAAATCACCGTACGATTTGTATAAATCTTTTACTTGTATAATTACCTTACTCATTTTACAAATTTAAAACAAAACTAAGTCCGCCATTCGAAATGCCAACAGCTGCTTTGGGATTCCCGTATCGTTTATTAAACAAATAAGTTGCCACTAGTAAGTCATTAACTGATTGAGTCGTAAGATACGTACCCGAAATTGCAGCAAAAAGCCCTGCACCAACCATTCCCCATCCTCCCCCTCTACTGATGTTTGGATGGTAACTACTTGCATAAATGGTTCCTGCGGTAAGACTAATGAGTCCTGTAGTACTCAATGCAAATCCAAGAATTTTATTTACCTGATGATTCTTATACAACTGTATCAGATTTGGGTCTTTGGTTGCATAAAACAACTTCCTATAGGATCTACTGCCGTTATAAAAGGTATCGTTATAAAAGATACTATTCGGCTTTGCAGTAGATAAAAAGGTCATCTGATTGTGTGGCAATGGCTGTTGTGCATGCGTAAAGCAAACTAGGAACAGAAAACACTGCAACAGAAAACATCTGTACATCTGATAAACCAATTATTGTAAGGTTAAGAAATGATTAGTTTATATAAGTATCTAGTTCGTCCATCATATCCTTACTACCCACAAAGAAAGGCGTTCTTTGGTGCAATTCTGTAGGCATGATTTCTAATATTCTCTGTTTGCCATCAGTAGCACGTCCGCCTGCCATTTCTACAATAAAAGCAAAGGGATTGCACTCATATAACAATCTAAGCTTACCACCGGGCTTATCAGTGGTACCAGGATACATAAAGATTCCACCTTTCATCAGATTACGATGAACATCTGCTACCATACTACCTATATATCTTTGTGTATAGGGACCACCGTTGGTTTTATCTTTCTTTTGACAAACATTTATATATTCTCTAACCTTTGGATCATACTGAAAGAAGTTTCCATGGTTTACAGAATATACTTTCCCTGATGGAGGGCATTTTATATCTGCATGACTCAAACAAAACTCACCTATGGAAGGATCTAAGGTAAAACCATTCACGCCTCGCCTTGTAGCATATACATACATGGTAGATGAACCATAAATCATATATCCAGCAGCAACTTGTCGGCTTCCTGGTTGTAGGAAATCTTCTTTTGTACAAGGCTTGCCAATCTCACTTACCCTTCGATACACACTAAAAATAGTCCCGATAGATATATTCACATCTATATTTCCACTACCATCCAGGGGATCGAACTGAACAACGTATTTACTTTGGTTACTCACTTCATCATCAAACACTACAAAATCATCCAGTTCTTCACTACCAATACCGGCGCAACTTATCCCATGTTGCAACACCCCCATAAATTGATTATTGGCATAAATATCTAACTTTTTTACATCTTCACCTTGAACATTCACAGTACCATGATCTCCCAAGATATCAACCAACCCCGCTTTGTTCACTTCTACATTTACTCTCTTGGCAGCCAGACCAAGATCTCTCAAAAGACTACTTAATTCTCCCGTTGCAGTTGGGAACTGGCGCATTTGTTGAATTGTAAACTCGTCTAGTGTAAGAATTTTACGATTAACTGTCATAACAATTTGTTTTAATAAAATAAAGATAAAGGCTAGCTGTCAAGTGGATGTTTATTTTATAAAAAAAAGATGAAAAAATTACTAGAACGGTTGCGAATAATGAACTTCTCCAATTTATAATCATTTTTATGATAGAAATAAAAAAGGATATATCTAATAAATAATTCAGATACATCCTTTTTTAAATCTTCAATTAAAGACTATATTTATTCTACCTCTTTAGTTTCTTTCTCTTTTTTCATTTTAGTAATCCCATAACCAACAGCTGTGGCTATCAAAATACTTATCCCTCCATCAAAAGGAACGTCTGCTCCAGGATCTGCTGGTGGAGCATCTGGGTCAACTTGTGCTCTCGCAATCTGTGGTAAAGCAAACAGTAGCGTGGCAAATGCTACAACTAATAATGTGGGTATTTTTTTCATTTAATTTGTTTCTCTAAACAAGAATCATCAAAACTAATGCCGTAAAAGTAGAGATAATTTCATTATTGCCACCCTTTTTTGTTACTTTTTTTTTCTTAAGCACAAAAAGATAATGACAAGGTCACTTTAGAGCCCGAGATTGAATAAATTATTGTAGAAAAAAACCAATTACTTATACATACACAACCACATACGAAATATCAAATTGTAGATCCCTCGCAAAATAAATAATCCAAAATACTTACATTCTTTTTAAAACCCAATTTCTCTTCAAACACCTGATTGTATGTAATACCCACATTTTGGTCTAGATAATTATTCGGCAACCACTTGTTTCTCCCATCCTCCTTCGTTGTCTCCACTGAGTTTTCGTAAGAACTAGTCAGCTCCAGCTCAAATTTCAGTTTCATCACTTTCTTTAGCCAATTCAATAACTCCATATTCTTATCTAACAAAAAAGTAGGTTGTTTTTTTATTAATTGCTCTACATAGACATCAAAGTATTCAAAAAAAGGAGCTTTGGCATAACTACTTACAATTGCTTTCCAGTGCTGGGCTTGCCAATTCTCCGAATAACTTATCCGCACATCCTTCATTAGTTGCTTGTTGTTTCGGCCTCCTTCTACAGGAATGGTTAGGTTTATCAATCCATTACTACCCACTATGATACACCTATTCCTGAAACTCATTTTCCTGAAAGTTTCCCATTGCTCTATCTGGCAGTTAGTATGAGTACTAAGTGCCTTGATATAGTTTACACAGGGAAAATACTGACTTTCTACTATCATCCTCCGCTACATTTTTCTTATTATTTTCACAAACTACGATTCCCAAACAATAAAACATTGGCTATAAGGCCATTCTTTGTTATTGTTGCAAAACAACAGTATGTTTATGAACAAAGCTTTTCTTTTTTTAATAATAAGTAGCATATTAGTGTTCAGTGCTTGCAAAGCACCACAAGCCTTTGAATACAGAGAAGTAAAACACGTTGCTCTAAAGCACCTAGGCTTTAGCAAAAGCGCAGTAACCCTCGACTTATTGTATTATAACCCCAATGATTATGGCGTGACACTAAAAAAGGTTGATTGCGAAGTATTCCTCAATCAAAGTTATCTGGGAAAATATGTGTTGGATACCGCTTTGCACATCGAAGGGAAGTCTGTTTTTGTATTACCCGTTTCTGTAGAATTTAATTTGAGCGACATCTTAAAAAGAGGCACTTCCATCTTACTTAACAAAGAAGCAATTATTGGCGTAAAAGGCATTACCCGAGTTGGCAAAGTAGGTATCTATAGAAACATCCCTATTCAATATGAAACAAAGTTCAAACTACCTATTTAGTTGCTTTGGTATGGAGGGCAAGACAAAAAAGGACACTTTGTTTAGGCTAGCAACTCTTTATACAACCGTGCATCTGTGTAACCATCTATAAAAAAGAGTATGTTTTGGTAGCTGTCAAACTCTTTTTTTTCGTGCATGGTCGTTATTACCACGCATTTCATACCTGCATTAGCTGCCGACTCCACTCCTTTTGGCGCATCTTCGAACACTACACAATCCTGGGGGTCGACGCCTAGCTGTTCTGCAACTTTTAAGAAGGTTTCGGGGTGCGGTTTACTTATTAGTACGTCATCGGCACTTACTATAGACTTAAAGTATTTTCTTAAATTAAGCCCGTCCAATATAAAATTGATGTTAAATAATATTGCCGCCGAGCCAATACCCATTGCTATACCTTGTTCCAATGCCTTATGTACAAAGGGTTCGAAGCCCTCAATTGCTTTCATTAATGGCTTGTATTCGGATTGATACATCCGCTCTTTTTCTAATGATAGCGCTGCCATTTCTTCTTTTGTAAATCTATTCTCCCCAAATATGCGTACAAGTAGTTCTTCATTTTTACCATACATCTGTGCCTTTACTTCTCCCCAACTAAGTCCTGCTTTCAGTTGATTGTTCAGTATGCTTTCCCAAGCTATGGCATGATAGCCCATATCGTCTATAATAGTTCCATTCAAATCGAAAATAAATGCGCGAGGTCGTGTCATGCTATAGTTCTTGTTTAGGCGATAAAAGTAGGGGAAATACATCCAATGCCCAATGAAAGCTATTTTATCTCTTGCTTTGCTAACCCTTTCACTCAATTGATTCATGCTTAAGGTGCTAGCACCACAAACCGGGGTGTTAACACCTTAAACTGTGGTGTCAGCACCATAACATAGGGTGTTAACACCATAGCATAGGGTGCTGGCACCTTACCTTTGGGTGTTAACACCTTAACCTATGGTGTTGACACCTTAACCTAGGGTGTTGGCACCTTAGTCTATGGTGTTAGCACCTTAGCTGTAATACGAGCCAACCGCTTCAATCTTTGCATTCAATAACCTTGTTTAGACGTCAACCTCAACCCCGTTTAGGCACCACTTTGCTATTTGATGCCGCATCACTACCAAAATCCTTTTATCTTTAGCGAAATAAACACAGTCAATTGCTGCATAAGTCCACCATACAACTGCTTCGTTTTAAGTTTTCGTTCTTTCTGTTGCCTGTATATCTGTTTGCGCTTGGCCTAGTGCCACAGATAAATATTGGCAGAGCCCTGTTGATTTTCTTCCTGCTACACTTCCTCATTTACCCGTCTAGCAATGGCTACAACAGCTATATGGACAGGGACGAGGCAAGTATTGGGGGCATCAAAAACCCGTTGCAACCCACCAGACAGTTGTTTATTACCAGTGTTTTAATGGACGTTTTGGCTTGCATTCTCTCTCTGTTTATCAGTATCCCCACGCTATTATTGGTGTTAACCTATATCGTTTTTAGCAGGCTGTATAGCTTTAGGGGCATTCGGCTAAAACGCTTTCCCATCATAGGGTTTCTTACAGTCATCATCAACCAGGGGGGCACTACTTTTTGTTTGGTTTATTATGCAGTATCTTCCAATCTCACCACAAATATTCCATGGGATGGGGTACTGATAAGTACCTTACTGATAGGCGGGTTCTACCCTATCACTCAAATTTATCAGCACGAACAAGATTCGAAGGATGGTGTTACTACTCTTAGTATGCTACTAGGCAAAAGGGAAACCTTTATGTTTTGTGTGTTGTTGTACAGTGTTTCGTTTGGGTTGCTATTCTTTCATTTTTATCAGTTAAACCAGTTGAATTCTTTTTTCGTGATACAAATCTTATTTGCGCCTGTTATCGTTTATTTCTTCAACTGGTTTTTACAAGTGTGGAAGGATGAAACGAAGGCTGATTTTGAACATACCATGAAAATGAATTGGCTGGCATCTACTTGTACCAACCTGGCTTTTGGCGTTTTAATTTTTCTTAATCATAAATAAATATTTTGGCAACAGTCATTTCTATCGGCACCTCCGTTCCAGCAAACAAACACCAGCAGGAGGATATTTTGCATTTCATGCAGGATGCATTTGATGTGGATGATACCGAAAAGCGCAAGTTGAAGTATCTGTACCACCAAAGTAGCATCAATACCCGCCACTCTGTGATAGCAGACTTTGGAATACCAAAAGAACATTGGGAATTTATTCCTGCGGATAAAAATGCCCCGTTCCCTAATTTAGATGCGCGGATGGACGTATATGACAAAAAAGCATTGCTGCTAAGTATTGCTGCCATTAAAGATTGTTTAAAGGATAGAGACCCACAAGCAATAACGCATTTGATAACGGTAAGCTGTACCGGCATGCGTGCCCCGGGATTGGATTTACAACTAACTGAAGCATTAAAACTAGCCCCTACCCTATTTAGAACTTCGGTAAACTTTATGGGATGCTACGCTGCGATTCATGCATTGAAATTAGCCAAACTGATTGTGGATGGAGATGATGCCGCCAAAGTATTAATTGTGTGTACTGAGTTGTGTACCATTCATTTCCAAAAAGAATATACGGTAGACAATGTGAGTAGTAGTATGTTGTTTGCCGATGGCTGTGCAGCCGCGTTGGTAACAAACGGCGAAGAAGGAAGCGGATTTAAGTTACTATCTTTTTATAGCCTGATTGATAATAACGGCAAAGACGATATGAGCTGGAAACTGAGTAGCAAGGGTTTTTTGATGAGCCTGAGTAGCTATGTGGCAGACATCATTAAAGCAGATATTGGAGGATTGGTAGAGAAGGCTTTGCTGCCAAACAATTTACAGGTTGGCGATATTGCACATTGGTGCATTCATCCGGGTGGAAGAAAGATATTGGAATCGGTGGAGCAATCCTTGCATATCCATAAAACGCAACTACAAGAGAGCTATGAAGTATTGGGAAAATATGGAAACATGAGTTCGCCTACCATCTTGTTTGTAATGAAAGCCTTGATGGCAAATGCATTAGAAGGAGAAAACTTATTTGGCTGCGCCTTTGGTCCGGGATTAACAATGGAAACACTGACTGCAAGGTTTGCTTAGAATCGCCACAAAGACACCAAGTCTCAAAGTTGCACAAAGGGAAGAATAATGAAAGTTTTCCAACCCTTAGATTGATAACATTGCACTTGAACGACATTCTTTCTGCTTCTTTTTTTTCTTTGTGCCTTTGTGGCAAAATCTTTATTTATGCTTGATTTTAAACAACGTAGCCCATTAAAAGAATTGCTTGATAGCCATGCCATTCCTTTTGAGGATATCAGGCAAAATATGTTGGAATTAAACATCATCAATACTTTTTTGGGAGGGCATGCAATAACCATAAAGGGTGTTCAAGCTTTGTTGAATGATAAGGATTTAGATACCCCTATCATCTGTGAAATAGGTTGTGGAGGTGGCGACAACCTCCAGGCAGTAGCTACTTTCTTCAAGAAAAAAAGCAAGTGGGTTAAACTGATTGGGATTGATATTAAAAAGGAGTGCATTGCTACAGCAAGGGAAACTTTCCCAGATGAAACAGCCTTATGGATATGTAATGATTACGCAAAAGCAACCTTTCCTCAGCAACCCGACATTATATTCACGTCTCTTTTTTGTCATCATTTCAATACCGAACAATTGGTACAGCAACTGCAATGGATGCAACAGAACTGTACCAAGGGATTCTTTATCAATGATCTGCATCGGCATCCATTGGCTTACTACTCCATCAAATTCATCACGAAACTATTTTCTAAATCATATTTGGTAAAGAATGATGCACCCATCTCGGTATTGAGAGGGTTCACAAAAAATGAATGGGAAGGCATCTTGCAACAGGCCGGCATTACTAGCTATACCATTAAATGGAAGTGGGCTTTTAGGCATTTAATCATTGTGCGGAAAAATGACAAACAACAATACACATTTTGATATTGCCATCATTGGCGGCGGGTTAGCAGGCTTATGTTTCGCCATTCAAGCGATAGATAAGGGTTATTCAGTGGCCCTGTTTGAAAAAGAATCATACCCACATCATAAAGTCTGCGGTGAGTACATCAGTATGGAATCCTGGCAATTCTTGAGAAGTATAGGTTTGCCTTTAGACGATTTTCAATTGCCCCTTATTAATCAATTACAAGTGAGCTCGGTGAATGGAAAGTTGTTTTCCCATGCCCTTCCACTTGGTGGTTTTGGTATCAGTCGTTATAAAATAGATGCTTTGCTAGCAGATATAGCTATTAAGAAAGGCGTACAATTGTTTACTCAAACTAAGGTGACAGACGTTGTTTTCAATGAATCTGATAGAGGTGCTTTTATTCTTACTACTCAGTCTTCCAATGGTAACCATCAACTTAAAGCGACTGTTACGGTTGGGAGTTTTGGTAAGCGAAGTAACCTTGATGTGCAATGGAAGAGAGATTTTGTTCAACAGAAACCAAATAAACTCAATCATTATATAGGTATCAAATACCATATCAGATACCCTCATCCAATAGATACAATTGCCCTTCATAACTTCGAAAATGGGTATTGCGGTATGAGCAAAATAGAGCATGATAAAAGCTGTCTATGTTACTTAACCACTGCTCAGAATTTGAAAGTTAATAATAATTCCATCAAACTTATGGAGGAAAATATGTTGTATAAGAACCCCTTTCTGAAAGACATTTTCAATCATGCACAGTTTCTATTTCCGCATCCAATTGCTATTTCTCAAATTAGTTTTCAGCAAAAAGAAAGTGTAGAAAATCATGTATTAATGGTTGGAGATTCCGCAGGCAGCATCACGCCACTCTGTGGCAATGGGATGAGCATGGCGATGCATGCCAGTAAATTAGCCTTTGAACAAGTAGATTTATTCCTTCAGAAAAAGATTAACAGAGCTGAGATGGAAGTCCAATACAAGCTAGCCTGGAAGCAACAATTCGGTACCCGTCTTGCCACAGGTCGTTTTGTTCAATCGATGTTTGGCAAAACCTCCACTTCTAACTTCTTAGTAAACACAATGAATCTACTTCCATTCCTGGCAACGCCTATTATCAGGTCAACACACGGCAAAGCATTTTAATATGAAAAATCGTTCTAATCCTAAATTCATGTTTTCATATAAGTTTCCTTAGGCCTATTACATACCTTATGAAATAGAAAAGTTTTGCCTCCTTTGTATTTTAAAAGAATCAAGTTCTTATATTCGTAATCGGTATGACAGAAGAAACGATAATACAGGAAACGACACCATTAGTTAAGTACACGCTTTCGCCAGAACAGGAGAAGAAGGAAATCTTACGCCATTACAGGGCCTTATTGGGAAGTTTACGTCCTAAATTGAAGAAAGGAGACCGTGAATTGGTGCGTACTGCCTTCGAAATTTCCGTAGAAGCCCATAAAACCATGCGGCGCAAAAGCGGAGAACCCTACATTCTTCATCCATTGGCAGTTGCTATGATTTGTGTAGAAGAGATCGGCTTAGGGGTGCGTAGTACCATCTGTGCATTATTGCATGATACAGTTGAAGATACCGATGTAACCTTAGAAGAAATACAGGATGAATTTGGGGTAGAGATAGCCAAAATAGTAGATGGTCTTACAAAGATATCTAGTGTAATGGACACGAATACAAGCTTGCAAGCCGAGAACTTTAAGAAGATATTGTTGACGCTTACCGATGACCCAAGGGTAATATTGATAAAGCTAGCTGATCGTCTCCACAATATGCGTACGCTAGACAGCATGAAAAAGGAGAAGCAGCTTAAAATATCTTCTGAAACAGTATGGGTGTATGCCCCACTTGCTCATAGGATGGGGTTATATACTATTAAAACAGAACTGGAAGATTTGTCTATGAAGTATCTGGAAACGGATGCTTACAAGGAAATAGCAAAGCGGTTATCTGAAACAAAAAGGGAAAGAACCAGGTATATAAACGAATTCATTCGTCCCCTCAAAGAAAAGCTTGAGGCAACTGGTTTTAATTTTGAAATATATGGCAGGCCTAAAAGCATACATTCCATATGGAATAAAATAAAGAAAAAAGCAGTAACCTTCGATGAAGTATATGACCTATTTGCTATTCGTATCATTTTAGATGCCCCTCCTGAGAAAGAAAAAGAACAGTGCTGGAAGGTTTACTCAATGATAACAGATGAGTATAACCCTAGTCCCGAACGTTTGAGAGATTGGTTGAGTAACCCGAAAAGCAATGGTTACGAAGCCTTGCATACAACCGTAATGGGGCCTTTGGGTAAGTGGGTAGAAGTTCAGATTCGTACTAAGCGGATGAATGAAATTGCAGAAAAAGGGCTCGCGGCACACTACAAATACAAAGAGGGTAGTAGTGATGAAGATCGATTTGATAAATGGTTTGGACAGATCAGAGAGGTATTGGCACAAGAAGATACAGATGATAGTATTAATTTTTTAAACGACTTCAAAACATCTTTTCTTGCAGAAGAAATTTATGTATATACCCCTAAGGGTGAAGTGAAGATGTTACCTAAAGGAAGTACTGCGCTTGACTTTGCATTCTCTGTACACAGTGAAATAGGCAGTCATTGTATTGGGGCAAAGGTGCATCATAAGCTAGTGCCGATCAGTCATAAATTAAGAAGCGGCGATCAGATAGAGATTATCACTAGTAACAAGCAAAAGCCTACAGAAGATTGGCTGGGAATTGTAGTAACGGCTAAGGCCAAGGCTAAGATAAAAGACTCTTTAAAAGAAGATAAAAGGAAAACAGCAGAAGATGGCAAGTACATCTTACAACGAAAGCTAGAAGGGATGGGGGCTAGTTATAGTAATTATAACATAGATGAAGTAATGAGCTTTTATAAATTATCTTCTCAACTGGATTTGTTTTATTTGATTGCCACCAAGTCATTAGACCTAAAAGAACTAAAGGATTTTAATGTTTTAGGAGATAAACTTGAGCCACCTAAACCGAAAATTGTTGTAACAGAAGTTCCAACAGAATACCAAAAACAGTACAGTAAGAAGGATAGTGAGTTAATTATCTTTGGAGAGAGTAGCGATAAAATTATGTATACGCTTGCCAAATGTTGTAATCCAATTCCTGGTGATGCGGTATTTGGATTTGTAAGTACAGGCAAGGGATTAATCATTCACAGAACTAACTGTCCGAATGCGGCGCAGTTAATGGCCAATTATGGTCATAGAGTTGTAAAAACAAAGTGGGCAAAGAATAAGGAAATTTCTTTCTTAACAGGATTGAAAGTAGTTGGAGTTGATGATGTAGGAGTGGTAAACAAAATTACCAACATCATTAGTGGGGAGCTTAAAATAAATATTGCTGCTTTGACTATAGAAAGTGGTGATGGATTGTTTGAAGGAACTATCAAAGTATTTGTACACGACAAAGAAGAATTAGAAGAATTAGTGGAACGATTACGGGCTTTGCAGGGTTTAAAAGTAGATCGGTTTGATACAGATGCGTCAAAGTTGTAATAAATAAAATTAGTTATTACCCCATTTTATTATATTTAGGAATACTTATTACTTTTAAGTTCAACCTCCAAACAAACGATAAATAATAGTAAATCAGAATGCAGAATCAATAAGGCTGCAAAATTTGGGCTTAAGAATCAGAAGCCACGAAATAGTCATCCATTTGTATTTTATCGAAACACAATAAATGCCTATTCGGAAATAATTTAGCCAAAAGAAGCATTTTTAATAAAACAAGTATCTTTGATAACGATTGCATTCCCACAAAGGGAAATATTTTTTCACTTCAAAAAATGATTGTCATGGAAGAAAAACTTGAAAACAACCCCTTAAACCAACCTAGATGGTTGGCCATGTTAAGAATCCTTTTAGGATTAATTTTATTCTGGAAAGGAATTTATTTCCTTGAAAACTATGTGTACTTCGAGCAATTAGCCCAAACAAACAAACTGAGTATCTTTAAAAGTTATGAGCCCCAAGTGGCATTTGCCATCTCTTATCTTTCAATACTTGGTGGACTGTTCATTGCAGTAGGATTGTTTACCAGATGGGCATCCTTGGTGCAAATTCCTATTTTGATGGGTGCCGTATTTTTTGTTAACCTAGATACAGGCAGGGGCGTTCAGGACTCGGAATTTGTGCTTTCGGTATTGGTATTAACGCTTTTATTTATTTTTTCGCTGTTTGGAAGTGGTATTATTTCGGCAGATGAATATTTTAGAAGCTATATAAAGGCTGCTACCGAAAGAGGACATACAGATAAGATATTTGAAGCAACTGTATAGATTAATAATAGAAAATAGTTAAAAAATAGGGGTTGTTGCAGGTGAATACACTGCAACAATCCCTATTTTAATTTAAGAAAATAAAACCAGTCCTGTAAAATTATAAAATTGAAGAAATAAAGAATTCTATAAATGATGCGTACAGCTTTTAGTAAACTTAAGATTAAAGTAATGAGCCAACAGAATAAAAAACACTGCCGGTGGCAACAAATACAGTTCCCAAGGATGCCAGATTTGTTTAGCAATTAAAAATCCAATACCAACACTAAAAAGAAGAATAGGAAGCAGCCGATGGTGGTGTTGGGTATATCCGTGGCGCAATGCAAAAGTTCCTACCACAAAAGCCAATGCAATCATGCCAAACTCAAATACCTGATTATGAATAATGTTGATGCCAAATAAAGGCAGACTCGTAAGAAAAAGGGGGAGCAATGCACAGTGGATGGCACAGGCAATTGACGTTGTAATTCCAAGCGCATCCCAGTTTATTTTAATTCGCATCGGACGGCAAATATAAATAGCTGCAACCATGTTGCAAAATATTTGTTGCTATTTATACGGATATTAATCATTCTTAACTGAATAGAATGTTAACAGAAGTGGGATTAATATCCATTTATACAATTTACATTTGCACCTAATTATAATTTTAATGACTAAAAAGGTTTTTGTTTACGTAGGTTTCTTTGTTGTATTGGTAATTGGGTTCTGGTTTTTTCTTTTTAAAGGTACCGATGCCTGGAAAACACAGTTACCTGTATTGAGTTTCGTAAAACCCTTTTCTTTTAAAAATCAGGACAATATTGCCTTCACAGATAAAGATATGCTAGGAAAAGTAGCGGTAGTGGAATACTTTTTTACTACCTGTAAAGGCATTTGTCCTAAAATGAATGCTAATATGCACACCATTTATGATCAATTTAAAGAGGAGCCAAACTTCATAATCGTTTCTCACAGTTGCGACCCCGAAACAGATAGTGTTCCCCGAATAAAACATTATGCAGATAGCTTGAAAGTATATACCAAGAAATGGGTATTTTTAACCGGCAGAAAAGATAGTTTATACTATCAGGCACGCAATAGTTACTTATTGGACGATCCTAAGAACTCATTAGAAAAAATAGAAGACCAGTTTATTCATACACAATTTTTCGCCTTAGTAGATAAGGACGGACAAGTGCGCGGACAGATATATGATGGCCTGAAAAAGGATGAACTAGATAGGCTAAAAGAAGATATTGCAATTTTGTTGAAAGAGAAAAGTAAGAACGGGAATTTTGTAAATGGAATGTTTAATCAGTGATTAGTGATTGGTGGTTAGTTATTAGTTTAAAGAAATATCTAACCACTAACAACTATTAACTAACAACTATTAGATGGCAACTACCGATATATTAAAACACAACGGACTAAGCATTACGGAAAGCAGGAAGCAGATACTGGAATTGTTTGTTAACAGCAAAGGAGCATTGGCACACGCCGACATAGAAAAACGTTCTTCGGCAGCTTTTGATAGGGTAACCATCTACCGTACCCTACAAACTTTTGTAGAAAAAGGTATCATACACACCATACCCACTGTTGACAATAGCGTGCTCTATGCCCTATGTAAAGATGAATGTAAAGAAGGACATCACCACGATAACCACGTACATTTTATATGTGATAACTGTATTACTACCTATTGTCTAGACAGTGTTACCATACCACCGGTATCGCTACCGGAAGGTTTCATCAAGAAGCAATCGGATGTTGTTATTAGCGGCATTTGCAGAAATTGCAGATAGGATTCTGTAATTTCCCCTATATTTATTGTTCTTAAGAAAAAAACACAACAGTTATTGCATAAATATGTTGTATAGAATTTATTGCAATAAAATGATTGATTAAACAACCCTTTGTATTTTATGATGAGTGCAGAACATCAACGTCTTTCCGTTAATGAACGAAAAAATATCCCCTTAGAGCAATGGGGGCCCTATTTGAGCGAGCGGCAATGGGGTACTGTGAGAGAAGATTACGGACCACACGGAGATGCTTGGAATTATTTTCCGCACGACCATGCACCGAGCAGAGTCTATCGTTGGGGGGAAGATGGACTAGCAGGTATTTCAGATTATTTTCAAAACTTATGTTTTGCTATTGCTTTATGGAATGGCAAAGATCCTATACTTAAAGAACGTCTTTTTGGACTTGCAAATGGAGAAGGCAACCATGGCGAGGACGTAAAAGAGTTGTATTACTACCTCGACAATGTTCCCACGCATTATTATATGGAGTATCTGTACAAGTACCCACAACAAGCCTTTCCTTATGAGAAACTAGTACATGGCAACAGATCAAGGGGTAAACATGAACCGGAATATGAAATTTTAGATACTGGGGTATTTGATAAGAATGAGTACTTTGACGTTAAAGTTACCTATGCAAAACAAAGTGCACAAGATATTTTTATCAAAATAGATATTACTAATAAGTTCAGTGAAGCGGCTCCCATTACCGTACTCCCCACTCTTTGGTTTTATAACAGATGGAAAAACGGTAGTGACGAAAAAAAAGGAAAGATAACATGGTCTAGTAAGACCTCTGTAATTGCAGAACAGGAAAGGTTGGGTAGTTATTACTTTTATTTTCAGAAGGCCGACGATACTTTGTTTACAGATAATGAGACCAACAAACAAAAGATAATGGGTATCCCGAATGATACACCATTTGTAAAAGATGCATTTCATTCGTCCATTATTAACGGGCAAAATACACAAGCGCTAAGAGACAGGAAGACTGGCACCAAGTTCTCCCCTGTTTATAACTATACTATTGAAGGTGGAGCAACTAAAACAGTTTATTGCAGGTTAAGTAGCAAACCACACGACAACCCTTTTGGAGGCAGCGTAACAACTGTATTTGCCAATAGAAAACAACAAGCAGATGATTTTTATGCATCCTTTCTTCATCCGGATACAGCACCAGATTTATTAAACATTCAGCGACAAGCTTTTGCAGGTTTATTGTGGAGTAAACAGTACTATCATTATGATGTTGAACGTTGGCTGTCTACAAGTGATGGCGTAACTCCGGTAAATGCAGGAAAGACAAACGGCAGGAACAGTGATTGGAAACATCTAAAAAATCAGGACATTATTTTAATGCCCGACAAGTGGGAATATCCTTGGTATGCCGCTTGGGACTTAGCTTTTCATTGTATTCCGATGGCCATGATTGATGTTACGTTTGCGAAGCATCAATTAATATTGATTATGCGTGAATGGTATATGAAACCCGATGGTCAGTTGCCTGCTTACGAATGGAACTTTGGCGATGTCAATCCTCCTGTGCATGCATGGGCGGCACTACAAGTATATAAGATTGAGAAAGAAATTACTGGTAAAGGTGACCTTACCTTCCTGAAAAGAATCTTTCAGAAACTAATAATCAATTTTACCTGGTGGATTAACAGAAAAGATGAAAAAGGAAACAATATCTTCCAAGGTGGTTTCCTAGGTCTCGATAATATTGGTGTTTTCGACAGAAGTTATGGCATTGCAGCCCATATGCAATTAGAGCAAGCCGATGGCACTAGCTGGATGGGTAAATATGCACTCAACATGATGGATATTGCATTGGAAATTGCTGTGAACGATATTGCATTTGAAGATACTGCCACCAAGTTTTTTGAACACTTTGTGTTGATTGCAGAAGCAATGAACGAACACATATTATGGAATAAAGAAGACCAATTCTTTTATGACACGCTAAGTATTAAGGGCGGAGAGACAATTCCATTAAAAACACAATCTATTGTTGGTTTAACACCCTTATTGGCTGTATCTGTAATAGAAAAAAGCACCCTTAACAAACTAACAGACTTCAAACGCCGTATTGGTTGGTTTGAAAGCTATCGAAAGAAAAACAATCGCTTCTGGCCTAATGAAGAAAGGAGTGATAGTGATAAGATATTATTGTCTTTGGTGCCTAGAGAACGACTCATTGCATTGCTGAAAAGAATGTTGAATGAAGAGGAATTTCTATCAGAAGGAGGTATTCGCGCTTTGTCTAAATACCATGAAAAGAATCCATACTCAATTACCTTAGATGGTAAGTTATATACAATTGGTTACGACCCTGGGGATTCTACTTCTAATTTATTTGGGGGTAATTCCAACTGGCGTGGCCCAGTGTGGATACCAATCAATTATCTGTTCATTCGCTCCATCAGAAAGTACGCAAGTTTTTATGAAGACACTTTATTGGTTGAATGTCCTACGGGCTCAGGAAACATGATGAACCTAGAACAAGTTGCGGATGAATTAACCAATCGGGTAATAAGTATCTTCCAGAAAGATGAGGAAGGAATGCGTCGCTCCAATGCAGAATACGATGCTTTCTACCAACAACCCGGCAATGAACACTTGTTATTGTTTTATGAATACTTCCACGGAGATAGTGGTAAAGGTTTAGGTGCTAGTCATCAAACAGGCTGGACGGCAGTGGTTGCTGATTTAATTAACCAGATGAACCGTAAGAAACCAAAGCCAGAAAAGACAGTGGTAATAATTGAGGAGGAAGAGGAGGAATAGGAAGTATTAAGTGATAAGTGGTAGGTAATAAGTAAGCATAAATACTTACTACTTATTACTTACTACCTAAAACTATATCTTAAAACTTCTTCTATGATAATGCGTCAATCCGTATTGTTCTATTGCGTTTCTGTGTAGTAAAGTACCATAGCCTTTGTTCTGTTCCCAGCCATACATAGGATAGCTTTTGTGTAGCTGTTTCATATATTCATCCCGGTGTGTCTTTGCAAGGATACTTGCTGCTGCAATATTGG
>CAISCV010000251.1 GCA_903883945.1 uncultured Chitinophagaceae bacterium
CATTACCCGATGCAAGTCTTGCTTTTAGTGCGGCTTGCTTTGCGGCTTCAGCTTCTGCGGCTGCTCTTGATGCAACACCCCCGCCTGTCATACTGTGCATTGTATTTTGTAAAGCGGCGCTGTCTGCACGACCTTTTTCTAAAGCCGCATCTGCACGACCTTGTGCAACTTTTTGACCAACTGTTCCGGTATTAGGATCTAAAGGAACTTTTTTACCATACTTATCCATATAGCCATTACTTATGAATACAACATGTTTTTTGGTCCAGGCAATACCCACGGGTACCTCATCAGGGGTTTTATCAATTAACTCCACATTGTTTTCCAGACCTAGGGTATAAGAAATTTTCCGTCCATGCGCACCGTGTTGCAATTTATTTATTGATTCCTCAAACGAATCTAAATTATCAATATCTTGTTTGACTTTTGCCATTACCGCAAAACATCTTCTGGCATAAGCCATAATTTCGGCATCAGCATTAAAGCCTGGTCTGATATTCATGGCGGTATCGGCCATCAAAAACTCATCGTTAGAAAGTATATACTTCTTGCCATTCTTAAGCATTACTTCGGTATGTGTATCGTCTATGTTTTTTTCTTTAAAAACACCATTTACACCGAAAGCACCAATGGCTGCTTTGGTGAATCCAACAGAAACGCAATCGCCACTTCTTCCCTGTCTATAACAGGTAAACAAAACATCGCTATCTACTTTTCTAATATCCTGTGCATTCAAGACTACGACGATTCCAAGCAGGAATGAGAGATATAAAGCCTTAAGCATAATGTTAAATTATGAATGTTAAATTTTAAATTAATCCAACCTTATTACTTTACTCACACCTAATGCCTCACACCTAACAACTACCTAGTATCCTGCTACACAATCATCCCCGCGTTTGTCGGCGGCGGTTTCACGCTTGCCCGAAGGAAGAATACGAATAACTTCTGTGCGACCAATTTGTGGACGATCATGAAACTTATAGCCCATAGCCACCATTGCAGTCTTTGTTTCTGCAGCAAAGGTTGGTTCTATATCCACTTGGTCGGGCAACCACTGGTGGTGGAACTTTGGTTTGTTTACCGCATCTTCGGCACTCATATTATAGTCTAACAAGTTTACCAATGTTTGAAAAACAGAAGTAGGGATGGTTGTGCCCCCTGGCGTACCAGCCACTATGTAGGGCTTTTTGTTCTTTAACACCAACGTGGGCGACATAGAACTCAACATTCTTTTGTTGGGCTGAATGGCATTGGCCGCACCCCCAACAGCCCCAAACATATTGGGCGCACCGGGCTTTGCACTAAAGTCATCCATCTCATTATTCATAATAAAACCCGCTCCACCAATAACGGTACGGCTGCCATAGCCACCATTAAGGGTTGTGGTAATACTTACCATGTTACCATATTTATCTAATACACTAATGTGTGTGGTCTGATCGCTTTCGTGAATCGTACCCGCCTTTATATCGTTACTAGGGGTTGCTTTGGTGCTATCATAATCTATCATTCTGTTGGCTAGATATTTATCGTTAGCCAATGTTTTTAACGGCACTTTCCAGAAGTCGGGGTCACCCAGATGCTCAGCCCGGTCAGCATAAGCCCTACGCTCTACCTCCACCATCAGTTGTACTTGTTGTGGACTCTGGAATGGATAGCGAGAAATATCTCGGTGTTCAATCATCTTCATCATTTGCTCAATGATAATTCCGCCGCTACTTGGAGGGGGCATTCCGATGATGTCAAATCCTTTATAGTTAAATACCAAAGGAATACGTTCCTTTGCTTTATAGTTTTTTAAGTCTTCCAGACCTATGATTCCTGTTCCTTGTTTCATTTCTGCTACAATCAACTGGGCAGTCTTTCCTTCATAAAACCCTCTTTGTCCGTAATCGCGAATTCTCTTGAGTGTTTCAGCCAGATCTTTATTTACCAGCGTATCCCCTGCTTTCCAAAGTGCTTCTTTTACATAGGCACTAGGTTGCGTAGAGTTTTGTATAAATGATTCCTTGGTGCTATTTAACCCCTTTGCTTCTCTTTCGGTGATTACATAGCCAAATTCTGCAATATCTATGGCAGGTTGCACCAAAACCTTCATGGGTAGCCTTGCATATTTAAAGGTTTCAAACAAACCTGCAACAGTACCAGGAACGCCACTTGCCAAATGACCGAGTAAAGAAAGTTTAGGGATTACATTACCCTCTTTATCTAAATACATATCGCGGGTTGCTTTGTTAGGAGCCGTTTCGCGATAATCTATTGCAATGTTTTTTCCTAAGGCTGTACGGGCAACCATAAACCCACCACCACCTATATTACCTGCTTCGGGATAAACGACGGCCAACACAAACTGCGTTGCAATAGCTGCATCAAAAGCATTACCACCCCTACGCATGATCTCAGCCCCCACCATACTTGCCAAAGGATGCGCACAAGAAACAGAAGCATTGGCAAACTCCTGTGTTTTTACAATCTTATAATTGTAGGGGTCTACCGCTCTTCCTGCACCCACTATGGGAGGCAAATTGGTTTGTATCTGTGCTATCAAAGTCAACTTGCAAGCAACGGTAATCAGTAACAATACACTTTTCTTCATAATTCTTTTAATTAATCAAAACAACGAACAATACATAGTGCGATAATAATGCAAAGATGTAATAGTCTGAAAGCAAATTATTAAGTTCACCTAATAAAAAAAGCCAACCCCTAGAGGTTGACTTTTTAGTTTGTTAATATTTAATCGGTCTGTATCTTATTCGACAATCACTTTAAAGGTTTGCTTAGTAGTTGCGGTTTCTACACTTACTAGGTAGGTTCCTGTTACAGCAGCAGTTATTTTGTGCGCAATAACATTTGAACCTTCTGTGATATTTACAACGTTAGCTTGTAATACTCTTCCGTTTAAATCTATCACTTTAATAGTTGCTTTACCAGCAGTTGCTTCGTTTACACGAACATTTACAACGCCATCACGAACCAATGTAGGATATAAAGTAACCTTATTGCTACTTCCTGCAAACTGAACACTAACTACTTTGCTATAAGAAACTGTTCCGTTTTTATCTACCATTTGTAAACGATAGTAATTGTTACCTGTGGTAGGTTGTACATCGGTAAATTGATACTTGTTAGCACCAGTACCTATTGCTTTTACGGTACCTATACTTGTAAAATTATTGCCATCTGTACTGTGTTGAACAGTAAAATAAGCATTACTTAACTCTGTAGCAGTTTGCCAGCTTGCTTTTATTGTTTTGTTGAATAAAGCTGC
>CAISCV010000252.1 GCA_903883945.1 uncultured Chitinophagaceae bacterium
CATAGAGGAGTGTAATGTACTGGAACAGATTTGACAACTTTCTTAAAGTTGTCAAATCTAGCGTGGATATGATCCCAACCATTTAGTGTAAGCCTGAGATACAAGTGAACAGCTATTACAACTTTAAGAAAATTGTCATAGTTAGTATAGGGATTCTCCCAGCTATGTCATAGAGGAGTGTAATGTACTGGAACAGATTTGACAACTTTTTAAAAGTTGTCAAATCTAGCGTGGAGATGCTCCCAACCATTTGGTGTAAGCTTGAGATACAAGTGAACAGCTATGACAACTTTCTTAAAGTTGTCATAGCTAGTATAGGGATTCTCCCAGCTATGTCATGGAGGAGTGTAATGTACTGGAACAGATTTGACAAATTTCTTAAAGTTGTCAAATCTAGCGTGGAGATGCTCCAAACCATTTAGTGTAAGCCTGAGATACAAGTGAACAGCTATGACAACTTTTTAAAAAGTTGTCATAGTTAATGTAAGGAGGATACACCTGCATTTGCGCTAATCGTCTTCCATATAAATATCCTTGTCCGCTAACTGCTGTTGTTTATTGGCGTGGAACAGAATGAATCCTTCTTTATTGCCAAACCAATCTATCAACGCTGCTTTTTGTAGTTTGCTTTCACGCTCCATCAAAATCCTTTGGTATGAACTCCACTTCCATTCTCTAAAATCCAATTGCACATTATGATGGGTGGGGTTACTATGTATATAATAGACTAATTGCCTGAAATAAGCATCACTATTTACCAAAACTCGTTTAAATGGTGTTTGAAAAAGTGTTCCCACTCTACTTTGTTGCTTATTGAATGCCATGGCATAAGACTGGAAAAATTTCTGGAACTGATGACTGACAATTTCGTGTGGGGTCTTACTTAGATTTGACAACTTTTGAAAAGTTGTCAAATCTTCCGGGTAAAGTGTTGACAAATCTTTCTGGGTATTCATTAATTTTTTCGCCTTCAACTCCGAATCCAAAAAAGCAGTTAACTCCTCCATACTCCTTATCCTTACCAACAAGTGAAAATGATTACCAAGCAAACAATAGGCATAAGTATCTATAACAGGTGAAAGGTAGGCATCGTATCGCTGTAGAAAAAAGGTATAGTTACCCTCATTACAAAATAATGCGTGTTTATCTACCGTACGATTATAAATATGATAAAACTGATTCTCTTCGAATTTCGTGTAGTAATGGACTGTTTTAGACATAAAGCATTGCAATTTGACTGCAAGCTACCCACAAACTAAAAGTTCTGACAAAAAGATTTGACCACTTTTAGAAAGTTGTCAAATCTCTCAACCATTTATAAAAATAAAAAATCCATGATCAAATAAAAAATAATACTGCTAATATTTAATAATGTACCGTCCTTTGTAAAATTCATTTAACGAATGCACAATGGCTAGTTTCAATTTTTATTTCTATACCGTCAAAATAGCCATTGTATTTGTGCCAGTTTCCAAATGCTGGATAACCAACCATTACCGCAGATTCTCAAAAAACATTGTCCCTCCCGAAACATTCTTCCATGCCTTTCCCAAAACAGGCATTGGATAGAAAAGGATGTTTAAGGCTTCATTAAAAAAGATGATACCCCAAACAACTTTACGGATGCCACCTTCGAAATAAACGATAGGTTAAACAACGTTGCGGATGCTACCTTCGAAATAAACGATAGGTTAAACACGGTTACGGATGCTACCTTCGAAATAAACGATAAGTTAAACAACGTTGCGGATGCTACCTTCGAAAAAAAGGACAGGATAAACAACGTTGCGGATGGCACCTTCGAAATAATGGACAGGACAAATAATCCTTTCAAGACCCTGAACATACAAACAGGGATTAAAAGGACATTTAATTATTGATACTTAAAATTTATAACAATGATTTCAGTCGAAAAAATATTCGGTAATATATTTAATAGCCCCTTAATTACGCCGGACAGGCTATTGCTAGGTGCGAAAGACCATTTGGCAAGGCTTATGAAGGGGAATAGTAACCACGAATTTGATACACAAATTTTGGTATTAACAACAGCGATAGCTGTATTGGAAGGTGATGTAAGCAATGTGGACACCACATTGAACTTGCAAAGTAGTCAAACAGATGATGTAGATGTGGTAACCTATAATTTTCATAATACGCTAAGCACCCTTAGCGGTGTGATAGCCAATAGCTTGGGAGGCGTAGGCATACAGGTTACAAAGAAATGTATCCGCACGGGATGACAGAATATGACCGGGCAAACCGTAAGACTATGCCCATGCTTACAGCACGCGTATTTAAAGCTGCTACCAAATATGCAACGCAATTGGGAACCACCATTACCCCAAAACTGCAGGGCTTTCAGGCAGCGTATGTTGCTGCGAGGGGTAGCCAGGGGAGCTCTATTGCTGATTTAACTGTAAAAAGAACAGACAAATCAAATGATGTGTTGAATGTTGAAGTGGCATTGGCAGAAAGTGTACACATCGTGGGTAGCCTTTTTCCGACAGATGTAATAAAGTGCAGCAGTTATTTCAACTTCAATCTATTTCATACGATTGCACATCGTAAGCATACTATATATAATGAAATACTAGCAAAGGACTTACAGATAATGGTAGTTAATCGTTCATTTACCGATAATGTAACCCTTATATTTCGCAACACGGGTACCAACGCAGATATAATTGTATGGATTGGTGCGACAGCTACAGACGTTCCTAATGCCCAGGCAATTACCATAAAAGCGGGAAAGGCTTCTACCGAGCTTCCATCTAATTTGGGAGATCTTACGAATACCTTTCTATTGGTAAAAAATGCTAGTGACGTGAATGTTGCTAACTTTCAGATAGAGATTATAGGATAGTTATGAGATATGAGTGAGTTGTGAGTAGTCAGTAGTGAGTAGGGAGTAGGGATTAATAAGAAAGGGATTCGAATACTTTAAAAGTAAACGAATCCCTTTTTATGATTTATAATTAAGTAAATAATTAAAAATTATCAACTGTCAATTATCAATTAATAATTACAGCTGCTTTCTTCATCTTCTTGTAACCATAAGCGATACCAGCTGCAATAAGCATGATACTTAAGTCTCTGTCTAATGGAACCACCGGACCACTATCTGCACCCACTCCTACTGTTGGGCTACCAGGACCACCAATACCTGGATCGTCGGCAGGACTTTGAGCACTTACGGTAATACTTGTAAAAAGCACTCCGATTATCATTGTAAAAGCAATCATTTTGATGCTTACAATCGTTTGTTTTATGTGTTGCATATCGCTATTTTATTAACTTTTAAAAAGTAATTACTGCAAATATATATAAGTGCTGTCAACATTGACAGCACTTATACTATTTTTTATTTAGGGTTGAACAGAAAGGTTAGTTTGATGAACAATTTGCTTGCTATTTTCCTCACTAATCGTTACACTGTACACACCTGCTGCCAATGTATTGTTGATTGTTAACGCTTGTGTTGCACTACCACCTGTATGGCTGATTGTTTGCGTTACAACTTTTTGACCTAATACATTGCTGATGCTTACCGTGTATTTACCTGCACTTACATTGGTTAGATTAACGTTTACAACATTATTACCCTTTAATGGATTAGGGTAAAGGCTGTAAGACGGTAAACGGTTATCGGTAGACAATTTAGCAACATTACTATAGCTAGTTGCACCTGTTGTACTTACAGCCTTGATGCGGTAGTAAGTAGTGGCCGTTACACTGTTATCAGTGGTTGCATAGCTTGCAGTAGCGGTGTTCTTAGCAGTAGCCTGACCAATAGTAGTGAATGTCTTCGCATCGGTAGATTTCTCCACTTCGTAGCGGGCAACGCTCTTCTCTCCTACGGTGTTCCAGGTAATAGTCGCTACCTTGTTGCTTAGGCTTGCAGTTGCTACGATGCTGTTTACAGGTAAGGCACCCGGTGTAAACAAGATAGAGAATCGGTTGCTATAGCTTGCAGCTACAGCCGTATCGATCGTAACATCTACTGTAGTAATACTAGTACCTAATGCCTTGGTTGTATTCTTGTAAGCATCATACAATACAGGTGCAAAACCATTGTTGGTGTAGGCATTAGCATCTACTTGCAATTGGTAAGAAGTAGTAGTAGGCTTGCTGATTACCAAGGCAATCGCATCACTTGCAGTTGCAGGCAAACGACCATCGATACTTAGGTTCTTACCCTTATCGCTAATAGATAGATTATCGCTTGCACCACTCAACTTCAACGCGTCTTGAGAACCATACGTTGTATTGCCAAAGTCTGACCTGAAG
>CAISCV010000253.1 GCA_903883945.1 uncultured Chitinophagaceae bacterium
AAAAAGGATATTTAAGGATGTAAAGAACATAGATTATACTGAGGTTGTAAAACGTATTACCTGGGAAGAAGCGATGTGGAATTATGGTAATGATAAACCAGATATTCGTTTTGGGTTAGAAATTGCCAACCTTAAGTTCCCAAAACATGCTTTCCCTACCAGAGAAGCGTTGAGCCCGAACCCTAATAAGGCAGGCAATGCAGAACACAGTGCTTTGGAGAGTGACTTTGCTGTATTTAATGATGCTGAAACGGTGTTAGCTATCGCTATTCCGGGTTGCAGCGAGTATACCCGCAAGCAAACAGATGAATTGGTAGAATGGGTAAAACGTCCTCAAATTGGAATGAAGGGATTGGTTTTCATTAAGTGTAATGCTGATGGAACTTTTAAGAGTAGTGTAGAGAAATTCTATACAGAAGATAAGCTTAAAGCTATTGCCGAAGCTACCCATGCAAAGGCAGGTGATTTGATATTGATATTGGCAGGTGCTGAAGAACGTACCCGTAAAGCCACTAGCGACTTACGAATGGAAATGGCTACGCGTTTAGGCTTACGTAAGAATGATGAGTTTAAACTATTGTGGGTACTCGACTTTCCTTTGTTTGAATATGCAGAAGACGAAAACCGTTGGGTAGCAAGGCACCATCCGTTTACGTCGCCAAAGCCTAATGAGATAGAGTTGATGATTAATAACAATCCTGTTATTGAAGACGCTTCTAAATATCTGGAACATCCTTACGCAAATATCAAAGCGAATGCTTATGATATGGTATTGAATGGTAATGAAATAGGCGGAGGAAGTATCCGTATCTTCCAGAGAGAATTACAAGAGAAAATGTTTGCTGCTTTGGGTATGACCGAAGAAGAAGCCAACCATAAGTTTGGTTTCTTATTGGGTGCCTTTGAGTATGGTGCACCGCCACATGGTGGTTTGGCTTTTGGTTTCGATAGATTGTGCGCTATCTTGGGTGGTAGCGAAAGTATCCGTGACTTTATTGCGTTCCCTAAAAACAATAGTGGTAGAGACGTAATGCTTGATGCACCAAGCACCATCGATGAGAAGCAATTGAAGGAATTGCAGATTAAATTGAACTTGAATTTATAGAATTGATAATTGATATAGTAAAAGGGTGACAAACTTCAAATAAGTTTGTCACCCTTTTTTATTTAATTCCAAATATTGGAATATTACTTCTAATTTAGTCGAAAATAATAATAGAAATTATTATGAATGTAATAGAAAAGAAACAGGCATTACTTCAAACACTTGCATCAATAGATGATGAGTCCGTAATCAATGAGTTATATGAAGTATTGCACCCTGTAGAAGGAATTACTACTACTGAAAAAGAAAAACTTCCGAAGGAATTACAATCAAAACTAAACAGGGGAATACAAGATTTTAGTAGTGGAAATTATATTACTAACGAGCAAATGAAAGAAAAATCAGCGCAATGGGTTACAAAATAGTTTGGACCAAAGAAGCTGAAGAAGATTTTAAACATGTTGTAGAATATATAACAGAGAATTGGTCAGAACAATCTGCCGAAAGTTAGGAATAATGTCTTTAAGAAACTAGATTATCTTATTCTAATGCCTTCATCAATAAGAACCACCGAGAAGAATACAATAAGAATGTATAATCTTGACAAACAGAATGTTTTGTTCTTTGCAATTAAGGATGATTTGATAGTTTTATTAAGCATTTATCCGTATAAAAAAGATACTAAAAGAAGTAAGTACTATTAATCCTCACCTACTTTCCATCATACACATCAAAGTCTTCTTGTTCTTTCCAGAGCTTTCGTAGATACCAAAAGGTAGCGGGAGTGCCAATTGCCAACCATGTATAAAAGATAATATTACCTAGTTGCATCTTTTCTTCTATGTAAGCATACCCCATCATTATCCCGAAAGTAGAGTTCATTCCCATCCAGAAGAGTACAATTCC
>CAISCV010000254.1 GCA_903883945.1 uncultured Chitinophagaceae bacterium
AAACAGGTACGCAAACAATAAAAGGCAAAGTCCTGCAGTACCCAATAAAGCAACCCCAATACGTTGCTGATAGGTTTTGCGGAGGTCGTAAGCGCCATACGCTTTGTTTCTTCCATCAAAAATGATGTCTAAGACATCGGCGGATAAAATCATGTTTGTATTCATAACTGTCAATTTTATAATGAGATGCAGTTAATTAATTATTCCATAAAATAGACAAATAAAAATTTCCTTCTGATTGATAAAACAAGTAAAAGGGCTTCATTGTATGTTTTCACGCAATTACTTTCCTTTTCAAACTTCCATTAATTCTTATTTCTTATATAAATTACGAAGCTTTTATATTTGCAGGCTCAGCGAGCGGCATGTATCAACGCACTCGTGTTTTAATTAAGGTATCGTATAAAAAAGATACACCTAAAAATTTGTAATAGATGTTCAATTCATTAAGTGATAAGCTCGAAACCGCGTTCAAAAACCTGAAAGGTCAGGGGCGCATCAACGATCTAAACGTTTCAAATACCATTAAAGATATACGCCGTGCCTTGATTGATGCCGACGTGAACTTTAAGATTGCCAAAGAGTTTACCGACAAGGTAAAAGAAAAGGCTGCTGGCGCGAAAGTGCTGAATGCTATCAGCCCCGGGCAGTTGATGGTGAAGATTGTGAAGGATGAATTGACCGAATTGATGGGCGGAACCGAAGCGCAATTTAATATTACTGGTAACCCTGCCATCATTTTGATTGCCGGATTACAAGGTAGTGGTAAAACGACGTTTACTGGAAAACTCGCCAATTATCTAAAGACAAAGAAGGGAAAGAGTCCGTTGTTGGTAGCCGCTGACGTATACAGACCTGCGGCGATTGACCAATTGACCGTGCTTGCGGGACAAGTTGGTGTGCCTATTTACTCGGAAAGAGAGAGCAAAGACGTAGTGTCTATTGCGTTGAATGCGATTAGAGAAGCGAAGGCAACCAACAAGAATGTTGTGATTATAGATACGGCTGGTCGTTTGGCAGTTGATGAGGTGATGATGACCGAAGTTGCCAACCTGAAGGCGGCTGTGAACCCTACCGAAATACTTTTTGTGGTGGATGCCATGACGGGGCAAGATGCTGTGAACACTGCAAAAGCCTTTAACGACCGTCTGGATTTTGATGGCGTGGTACTTACAAAACTAGATGGCGACACAAGAGGTGGTGCTGCATTGACCATCAAATACACCGTGAATAAACCGATAAAGTTTATGAGCAGTGGTGAAAAGATGGATACACTGGATATTTTTTATCCGGAACGTATGGCGCAGCGTATCCTTGGGATGGGCGATATCACGAGCTTGGTAGAAAGGGCACAAGAACAGTTTGATGAAGTTCAGGCTAAGAAGCTTGAGTCGAAAATTAGGAAGAACCAATTTGATTTTCAGGACTTTCTCGACCAGTTACAGCAGATAAAGAAGATGGGTAACATCAAAGATCTGATGGGAATGATACCCGGTGTGGGCAAAGCGATGAAAGATGTGGACATTAGCAATGATAGTTTTAAAGGTTTTGAAAGTATCATATTCAGTATGACGCCGAAAGAAAGGGCTAACCCAGATTTAATTAATCCGAGCCGAAAAATACGCATCGCAAAGGGCTGTGGTAAAGACTTTGCGGAAGTAAATGCATTTATCAAGCAGTTTGAGCAAATGAAACAGATGATGAGTATGATGAACAAAGGGGGAGGTCAGATGCCCAAAATGCCTGGAATGATGCCGAACTTTAGAAGATAAGAGTAGGCAGTATTAAGTTGTAAGTAGTAGGTAATAGGTATTATAAGACATTTTTATTGCTTGTACCTACTACTTACAACTTAATACTTATTACCCTCTTATATGTTTATCTGATTAAAAATTACCCTCCAAAAACCTCAAATACATCTCACGCCAAGGTTTCCATTGTGGTTGTTCCGTTAGAAAATGGTTGTGGAAGATGGTAATCAGTTGGCCACCTACTTCTTTTACTGTATCGTGGTAATACTGCAATTCTTCGCCAGCTTCTTCGGCAGATAAGTGCTGCTCGAAGAACGAGTTGGCATCCATATAACAAAAAGGATACAGTTTCAGGGAAGTAACTGCCTCTTTATCAAGGTCATACCAATAAAACGGCGAAGCTACCGACGCCCGAAAACCATTAATACTTCCATATCCCATAGAATGATCCTGGGTAATACCATTTTGAATCAGTATCCGATAAGTATCTGGAAGTGTAAGCCGTATATAATGTTGCCGGCTGATGTTGCACGGTTTGTTTGTAATCTTTTTGATGGATTCTAGTTCCACTTTCACCAACAATTCATTGTCGCCACTCTGCCACGAAGGATGGATGCCCACTGAATAAGTTGCAGCATGTTGTTGCACCAATTGCTGCATTGCTTTTTTTGTAGGAGGAATGTTTTTATCGTAAATGCCTTTTTTATTAGCCAGTAAAAAGAAATAAATCGGCGCTAAATGGTGTTCTTGATGCAATGTATCCAGCCATTGATAGGTATCGAATGGATCTTGTTTGGTTCCACTGTAAACAGTTGCTCGTTCTATTACTTTTTCTATATCTGCCTTCAATAAATCCTTGAAGAAGCCTCCAATATTTTTAATTATTGACTGATGATTGTACTCAAAAGCAATGTCTATGTCGTAAGTGGGAGTGAAGGAGAAGGCTGAAGAAGAAGTTGTAAGTTGTAAGTTGTAAGTTGTAAGTTCAGCAACGGACTCTGTTGACGGTAAACGGTAAACGGTAGACAATCTCTTTAATAGGTCTTTAATCCAAACATTCACTAAAGGTTTATCTAAGAAATTATATTTATAGGCAAGAGCGTTTGTGTGCGCATATCGTCCATACATATCTTTTTGATGAGGAAGATACTCTTCATAACGGGAAATCAGATAGAAGATAGCAGCAAATACATCGAAGCCATGATTATCCTGAGAAACAAAGAAACAAGGGTTGTTCCTACATTCAGTAACAACTATTTCTAAAGGAATGATGGTTTTTTCAAAGAGCAATGTATGCGGAATGATATGGTATTCTGTATCGCAAATTTTATCTGTACTATAATTTATCTTGATAGAATGCTCGAGAAAGTAAAGTTCTTTATTTGTAGTAACTACTATCTGATGCCCAATAATACTTTCTATAAAGCTAATGGTATGTTGTAACCGGGAGGAAGTATCATTAGTATAAATCAGCACGGGTTATTCCGGATTATAAATTTGTTTCAAAGTAAATGACGTGCCTAGTTGTGGAAGGTTTATGGAGTCTGCATCTTTAGTAAATGTTTCTGTAACCCAATCGCCATCAGCATCTTTATTAAAGAGGATTACTACCTGTTGCTCGGGTTCAACGCAGAGATAGTATTGCAGGGTTTCTATTTTTTGATATTGAATAAATTTATCTACTAAGTCGTATTTTCTAGTATTTTCAGATAGCACTTCAACCAACAATATAGGTTCGGTGCTAAAATATTTTTCAGGGTTTGGATGACAAACCATTACATCGGGATAAAAGAAATTGCCAAGGGGATTTTTAACTTTTACAGCTTCAATAAATACCTTGAAATCTGTTCCTTTTAGTAATTGCCTTAATAGGATTGCTATGTTTAAAGTAATCTCATTGTGATCTATTGATACACCGCTTATTCTAATTAAGTTTCCGTTATAAAGCTCGTGCTTCAATTCACTTTTTTCTTCAAAAGCAAAGTATTCCTCTTCACTTGTAAATGCTTTTTGAATTATTTCGCGCTTCATAAATTAACTGCTTATTGATTAAATATACGAACGTGTTTATATTATGTCGATTCTTTTTTCCCAACCTTCTCTTTCCATAGCTGATTAAAGGTCTTTTGACTGAAATCAAGGTCACTTCTTTGTTCAGTCCAGGCTTTGAAAGTCCTGTTTACTACCCAATTCTTTAGTTGTCCATTACCGCTATTCATAATAAACCGATTCAGGCTAGCCAGTCGCCAAACCTTCCATGCAACGCGTTCTGTTATGCTTCCAACACCAGATTCTACTGCTTCATGCCTGTTCTCCAATAATATCTCATGAATATTTATGCGAACGGGGCAAACTTCGGTGCAGTTACCACAAAGAGAAGAAGCATTACTTAAGTGTTTAAATTCCTTCATCCCACTAAGGTGAGGCGTAATGACACTACCAATTGGGCCACTGTAAGTAGTGTCGTAACTATGTCCGCCAATGTTTTTATAAACCGGACATGCATTCAGGCAAGCCCCACATCGTATACAGTACAATGATTCTCTAGTCTTTGGATTCTTAAGCAGGTTCGTTCTGCCATTATCCAATAGTATCACATACATTTCTTCGGGACCATTAGATTCAGTTGCTTGTTTTGGACCCGTGATAATTGAGTTATATACAGTCACCTTTTGACCAGTACCAAAGGTTGACAGCAATGGCCAGAACAAAGCAAGGTCAGTCATTTTAGGAATAACCTTTTCTATTCCAACAATAACAATATGAGTCTTTGGGAAAGCACAACTCAAGCGTGCATTACCCTCATTTTCTGTAACTGCCACCCCACCAATATCTGCAACAATAAAGTTTGCGCCAGTAACACCCACCTCTGCTTGTATATATTTTTCACGGAGCTTTTCTCTCGCAACAAGAGTCAGTTCTTTTGGATTTAAATCATGAGGCGTGCCCAATTTCTCTGCAAAGAGCTTCGCAACATCCTCTTTATTTTTATGCATTGCGGGAGTGACAATATGGTAAGGCGCCTCCCCGTCCAACTGCTGAATATATTCCCCAAGATCAGTCTCTACGCTTTCAATGCCGTGTTCCTCCAAGAAATGGTTGAGGTGTATTTCCTCCGTAACCATACTCTTGCTCTTCACCACAGACTTGCATTTTTTTTCTTTGCAGATATTACCAATATATTTAAGTGCTTCTGCCGCATCCCTTGCCCACAAAACCTTAGCTCCCCTTGCTTGAATTTGCTTTTCAAATAGTTCTAAGTGTTTATCCAGGTGTTCTATTGCATCCCATTTAATGTTTTTCGCTTGCTCCCTCACCTTCATCAAGTCAGTAAACTGTGCTTTACCCAAAGGAACAGCCGCATTATACTTCCCGATATTGAAGTTAATTTTCCGACGATGCTCTTTGTCAGGTGCCTTAATTGCACTCTTTGCAAGAAATATGGAGGAAGACTTCTTCATAATTTACACATTTGGTTGACCCTATTACAGATAACCGTTTACCGAGGTGCCAGTTGCTTTAATCGGTAAACGGAAAACAGACTACACTAACTCTTTAACCGTATTCCAAATCACTTTTGGTTTACCCAATGTGTAGTAATGCAATACGGGCACGCCAAATGCTTTCAGTTCTTTACTTTGTTGTATCAACCATTCAGTTCCAATCTGCTCACACTCTGCATCTGTTTTAGCTTTCATGATGGCGTTACTTAAATTTGTGGGTATATCCACGTGGAAAATTCGAGGCAATACAGACAACTGCTTCTTATTTGTAATAGGCTTTAAACCTGGAATAATAGGAATGGTAATACCTAAATCTCTACAAGCTTTTACAAAGTCGAAAAATTTCTGGTTGTCAAAAAACATCTGCGTCATAATGTATCCTGCACCTGCATCCGCCTTTTGTTTCAGCATCTTTAAGTCAATTTCCAAGTTAGGAGCTTCAAAGTGTTTCTCAGGATAGCCTGCTATCCCCGCACAGAACTTTGTTTTGCCCCCATTTTTTATATCTTCATCCATATAAATACCATGATTCATATTAATTACTTGCTCCAACAAATCACTAGCATAATTATTGCCATCTTTTTCTGGTTCAAAACTCGCTTCATTCTTTGCGGCATCACCACGAAGAACAAGAACGTTATCAATTCCTAAGAAGTCCAGATCAATCAATGCATCTTCTGTTTCTCTTTTGGTAAAACCACCGCAGATAATATGAGGGACTGCATCTATTTTATAATGATTCATTATCGCCGCACAAATGCCTACCGTACCCGGACGTTTACGCACTTCTACTTTCTCGAATGTTCCATCGGCCTTTTTCTTAAACATTGTTTCACTGCGATGATAAGTAACGTTTATCCAACTCGGTTTGAACTCCATTAAGGGATCGAGATGATCATAAACGCTATTTATAGTCTTTCCTTTCAGCGGTGGCAATACTTCAAATGAAATTAAAGTATCCTTCGCTTGTTCTATGTGCTCCGTTATCTTCATATAATAAAATTCGCCGCAATATACGAATATCCTCAACGTCAATATATACAGACATCTTATAGGCATTTGACAAACGGTTATTAATTGAAGATATTGTCAGTTTTCGAAACCTCTTTTGATGGTAGATTATACATTTTGGAGGTGTTATAAAAGAATTTTACCGAAAATAATAATTTTATTACACTTTTATTTCTCATTTGTGCTCTAAGATACTTATTTTCGCTGCCTTATTTTTAAACCCAATTTAATAACGCCACTAAATTTCTATTTAACTATGGCAGTAAAGATTAGACTACAGAGACACGGTAGTAAAAAAAGGCCCTTCTACTTTATAGTAGTTGCTGATGCCCGTGCACCTAGAGATGGTAAATTCATCCAAAAGGTTGGTACTTACAATCCACTAACAGTACCTGCAACAATTCAGTTAGATCGTCAAAAAGCATTAGAATGGTTGCACAAAGGTGCTCAACCTACTGATACTGTTCGTCGTATCCTTTCTTTCAAGGGAGTACTGTATTTGAAGCATTTGTTACGTGGTGTAAAACTTGGTTTATTTGATGACGCAGCAGCAATGGTGAAGTTCCAAGATTGGCATCTTCAGCATGAATCAGACATTAACCGTAGATCTGCAGCGCACAAGAAAACTCAAAAAGATCGCCGTAATCAACCTTATGTTCGTAAGGTAGAAGCTGCTCCTGCTGTTGAAGCAGTAGCTGAAGTTTCTGCACCTGAGGCAGAAGGAAGTGAAGAAGCATAAGCCTTTTTGACTTTTGTCAAAAAAGCCCCACCATTATTGGCTGGGGCTTTTTTATTTTAATCTGGCTTTAAATGATTTAAATGAAAAAAACAACAGCCATTTGTCAATTATTTTTACCCTGTTTACGAATACTTATAATTTTTATAGCAGTCGTTTAATTGCATCCTTTTCAACAATTTAATCATTGGTATAAACGTTCGTCCCATTACATTTGCACAATTTTTAAATAATGAGTAGTACTTTAAATTCTAACGAGTCTGTATCCTCGTCAAACAAAAAGATTATCGTTTTAGGTAGTGGTCCTAACAGAATTGGACAGGGTATTGAATTCGATTATTGCTGTGTGCATGGTCTTTTGGCCATAAAAGAATGTGGTTATGAAGCAATCATGATGAACTGTAACCCCGAAACTGTTTCCACTGACTTCGATATGGCCGATAAACTTTACTTCGAGCCTGTTTATTGGGAACATCTTTGGGAAATAATAGAATTGGAGAAACCAGAAGGTATCATTGTTCAGTTGGGTGGACAAACCGCTTTGAAACTTGCAAAACGTTTGCATGAAAGGGGGATAAAGATTATTGGAACTAGCTTTGACAGTATGGATATTGCCGAAGACCGTGGTCGTTTCAGTGATTTATTGAAAGAACTAGATATCCCTTATCCAGAATATGGTACCGCCTACACTGCTGATGAAGCCATAGAAGTTGCCAATAAAGTAGGTTATCCTGTGTTGGTTCGTCCTAGTTATGTGTTGGGTGGTCAAAGGATGCGTATTGTAATAAATGATGAAGAAGTTGAATCTGCTGTAATCAGTTTGTTGAAACATATTCCTGACAATAAAATATTGATTGACCATTTCCTAGACCGTTGTCAGGAGGCTGAAGTTGATGCCATTTTTGATGGTGAAAACTTTCATGTGATGGGCGTGATGGAACACATTGAACCGGCTGGTATCCATAGTGGAGATAGCAATGCGGTACTTCCTGCCTTCAATCTTACCCCATTGGTGATTACGACCATGGAATATTACAGTGAAAAGATTGCAAGAGCATTAAATATTAAAGGGTTAATAAACATTCAGTTTG
>CAISCV010000255.1 GCA_903883945.1 uncultured Chitinophagaceae bacterium
ATATTTTTCTCAAAGGGTTAACCGCAGTGGCGTTATAAGTACGAAGCCTGCCGGCTTTGAGGCAAAAAGATTCTAAAAGCGACATTTATTCAATCTTGCAACAACTTTTCAATAAATTAAATTTAGATGCGTTTGCCCTGTTCTAAATACCCTATTCCCCACTTCTAATAGGCTACATTTGCAACTTAATTATCTAAGTTAGGTCGACAACTAAACCTGCCCCCCTCATTTTCCTAGTTACATTCGGAGTAGAAAAAGTATTTATTCATTTTTCAAAACATGTACAATGGCAAACAAACCCATCGGATTACTCGTCAATCGTTTCGAAGTCGCTTCTAGAAACAGCTTTAATGTGGCTGCCGCCATAGGTACCCAACACGTAAGTGCCTTGCACGCCGACAGTGCTACCGTACCCATCGCGCTTATTTGTTACAACAATGTAAAACCTAAGTACGATGCGTATATGGCCGCTCGTGTAGTTCACATTGCCCAAACAGGTACACAGTTTGGTGAGGTACTAACCCTTAAACAGTTGCTAGAAGTAATGCCAACCAATGTAGAAAGCTGGCAAGTAAGCATCAAGAACGTTTATGATGCAAAAACGACCCGATTTAAAGAAATGTTTTCCAAAGGAAAAAGTGTGTTGAACAGAGGCACACAGATAAACCGGATTAATGCAGTGGGGGCTTTAATTACCGCTATTGGCAGCGATATCGCCCTTACAGCAGTAAAAGACAAGATTATATTGTTTCATACCTCTTTATTAACCGCTTTAACTACAAAAGACGACGCTAAATCGACCACAGTTACCGATAGCACTACCCTAGAAACAACCCGTATTGACCTTTGTGATGAAATAGAAGGCAACCTAGGATTGATGATTAATAATTTTAAGAAAGATACTTCATTGGCTGCAAAGTATTTTGATGAAACATTGTTACATAACAGTTTGCAGATTAGTTTCGATTTAAAAATTAAACCGCTTTGTTCCAAGAAAGCCATCAAACGCACTTTTGCAAACCCACTCACCCAACAGTTTCAGATTGATAACCGCACCAATACTACGCTAAAAGTATTCCTGGCACTCACAAAATATGGTTTGGTAGGCTTGGTATATGTAACGGTTCCGCCATTGAGTACGGGCTTCTACGACCTAGTAAAGATGGGAGATAATTCGACCCATAAATTCTTAAACGTTCTAAATACCGATGATAAAATAAAAGCAGATATTACCATTAAAGTACTTTAGTAGTGGTAGTGGTAGTGAAATAAAGATATTGAAGATAGGAGAAATGGTTCGATGAAGGTGATACTCCCCTCTGATTTTTCAGAGGGGTTTCTTTTTTCACTTGTTGGTATTTCGAACAGTCCACCCAGCCGAAGTTGTGTATCCGGAACACCAAAAGGTGTCAGACTGAGCTTGAAGAAGGCGTGTAAAAAGGTACAGTATATTACAGCAAAAAGCCGCTGAAAGATGAATCTTTCAGCGGCTTTTTAATATCTATTTAGTCAGATAAACTTTCTGTTCCTTTTCTTATTTGTGCTTCTTTGAGCCTTTGGGTCTTGGTGGCAAAATATTATCTTAGAAGTAATAGAATCCTAACAACGCGGTAGGATAGATACCTAGTATAATGATGATGGCCGCCAACACAATCAACGCTACTTTGAAGTTACTGGTGATGGGGGTATTGGTAGCCGCAACGCCTTCCTTGAAATAAATGGCTTGAATAACTTTGAAATAATAATAAACACTTACTGCTGCAAAGAGAACGGCAATGATTACGAGGCTTAAAGAACCGCCGCCTTTAATGGCAGAAGCCAACATATAATACTTCGCAAAGAAGCCTGCCGTAAGCGGAATACCTGATAACGACAAGAAGAATACCGTATTGGTGAATGCCAACACCGGTTGTGACTTGGATAAGCCATTAAAACCATCCAAGCTGTAATCTTCCATCTTGGTAAGAATAGAGAAGATACCGATGGTCGCAAAGCTATAAGCCGCAGTATATAACAAGATGCCATCTTTAGTAAATTCATTGGTACTGTACAAAGCAAACAACATAAAGCCCGCTTGTGCAATGCTACTGTATGCCAGCATTCGCTTTACACTTTGTTGGAAAACAGCCGTGATATTACCTATCAATAAAGTAGCTACAATGATGATGTATAATATAAGTTGCCAAGCTGGTCCCGGACCGAAGTCGGCAGACTTTGCAGCGAATAATTTGATGAAAGCAAAGAATCCTGCCGCCTTTACAATCGTTGCCATAAAAGAGGTAAATACGCTTGGTGCGCCATCATACACATCGGGAGCCCAGAAATGAAACGGCGCAGCAGATACCTTGAAACACATAGAGATAAACAACAACACCAAGCCAACCGGCGCCAGAATACCTGCACTACTGAATCCAGTAATAGCTGACTTCATGGTAGTAGATTGTAAACCAAAACTGCCGGTAGCACCATAAATGAGTGTAATACCCATTAATAGAATACCTGTAGAAAAGGATCCCATCAGGAAGTACTTCAAAGAAGCTTCATTGCTTTTCAGATTCTTTTTATCGGAACCCGTAAGGATATACAAGGGGATAGACAAGATTTCTATACCAATAAAGAACATCAATAAGCCATTGAAAGAAGTAAGGACGGTAACGCCGCACAAAACAAAGAAGATGAGGGCAAAGTATTCTGCTACATCAGGGCCAACACGTTCCATATCGCTTCCACTCAATATAAAATAAACAAGGGTAGCTACGAAGATGATGGTATTAAAAAACAATCCCGTTCTATCGAAAGCCAATAGCCCTTTACTGTCTATATCTATCGTGTACACCCCGTAGAATTGAAGAAAATTACCAAGTATTAAAACCAACAACGCAGCAATAGCCACGTATTTAATAGCCGATTTGTTTTTGAGTAAGATGCCACTAAACATCATTACCACACCACACAAAGCTGAAAGAATAATTGCGTTCATATATAAAGTTATACCACTGATTAAATGATTTGAATGATTATTATGATTGATTTCATTGATTAGAAATGAAACCAAAATTCAAAACAAACCAATTTCCTTTGGTTATTAATATCCTATACCAATCGATTAAGGATGAATATGCTTCGTTAAATCTATCATGGGTTGCGGATATACGCCGAAACCAATAATTACTACTACCAATATGATTAATACAAACTGTACATTCCCATTTATCTCCAAAGCGTTTTGGGTAGCCGGGGCTAACTGTCCGTAGAATATCTTTTGAACCATGTTCAACGTATAGACAGCACCCAAGATGATGCTGATACCAGCCACACCAGCAATCCAGAAATTGTATTGGAATAAGCCATTGAACATCAGGAACTCACCCACAAAAGCATTGGTAAGTGGAAGTGCCACATTTGCAAAAGCCAACACCACTAATAATATAGCTAATACCGGCGCTTTCTGTGCTAATCCACCCAACTCGCTAAACTTACGGGTACCTAGCTTTTGTTCGATAGCATCTGCTACTATCCACAAGCCAATAACGTTGATACCATGGTTGAACATCTGAATCATTACCCCATTCCAGCCAATCGTTTTTAGGGAGAACAAAACAGCACTCATCAAACCGATGTGGGCTATGGAAGAATAAGCCACTAAACGTTTTACATCATCTTGTCTGATAGCAATTAAAGAAGCGTAAATCATTCCAATCACACTAGCAATAATGATGATGTCGGCATACTTTACGGTTGCCAAAGGGAAAATAGGAATCAACCAACGGATAACCGCATAGATACCCATCTTTACCATTACGCCACTCAATATCATGGTAACGGCAGTAGGAGATTGTTCGTAAGCATCTGGCTGCCAGGTATGTAAGGGGAATATCGGCATCTTGATAGCAAAAGCAATGAAGAATAACCAAAAAGCTACGTTTTGTTGTGAAGCAGATAGTTTTAATGCGTAGAATGATTTGATGGCAAATGAATGATCTGGCGTTAAGAAATACAGATAAAGAATGCCAATCAACATTAATAAGGAGCCAACAAACGTATAAACGAAGAACTTAAAGGTAACTGCAATGCGTTTTTCACCACCCCATATAGAACAAAGAAAGTAAACTGGAATGAGTGCCAACTCCCAGAAGAAGTAGAACAATAAACAATCGCTCGCTAAGAAAACGCCCATCAAACCAGCTTGTGTTAACAGCATCAAGCCATAAAAAGCGTTCGATTGTTTGTAGTCATTGTTGTAAGTAGATGCAAAAACAACGGGGAAAGAGATGGCGGTTAGTAAAACCAACATCTTACTCAATCCATCTAAGGATAAGGAAAACCGACTACCCAATAAAGGAAGCCAAGCCGCATCGAACGTTAATTTGCAAGCAGGGCAGAGTGCATAAAGACCAAAAATTAAAGTAGCGGTAGATGCGATTAAAGCCCAGTTTTTAGCTGCATTACCATTCTTTAAAAAGAAGGTAAGTATGGCACTTACAACCGGAATTAATATGAGTAATAAAGGGATCATCTTATTTAGAATAAACTTAAACTACAGTTATTAAAATATTTTGTGTAAAAAGTGAACGATAGTGCCATCATTGATCCAGAGTAACAATACACCTAACATAGACAATACCATCATTAATATGTATGCACCAACCTGACCACTCTGTATTAGCCTCAACTGACGGGAAGAATAATTGATAAAGGTTCCAACGCCATTAACCAACCCATCAATACCGCTTTTCTCAATTACATTCTTAAGGAATCCAGCCAATGCATTCAATGGGTTCACTACGATAGCATTGTATAATTCGTCGATATACCATTTGTTTTCCAATACTTTACCCAAGCCAGTTTCTTCGCTAGTAGTTTCTTCGAATTTGCTGAACTTGTTCCAGGTGATGGCAATTGTTACCAATACCAATCCTGTAACCACGCCCATCATCATTAATTCTGTTGAGTGATTAGCAACCTTTTGTTCAGCCAATGCTTTTGAACCAGCAAATACAGGTGCCAAGAAGCTTTCTAACCAATGACTATCTTTTGCAAATACTTCAGGTATACCAATGAAACCACCAACAACTGCCAAGATTGCTAGTACAATCAAAGGAATTGTCATGGCAGAAGGGCTTTCGTGCAAATGATGTTCTTGTTCGTGTGTTCCCCTGAACTTTCCTAAGAAAGTCATAGCATATAAACGGAACATATAGAAGGTCGTCATCAATGCACCAGCTACACCTAAGAAATAAAGGATTGGGTTCTTTTCGTAAGCAGCAGCCAAGATTTCATCTTTAGAAAAGAAGCCAGAGAAAGGAGGCACACCCGCTATTGCCAAACATCCTAACAAGAAAGTAATGTTGGTGATAGGAAGGTATTTCTTCAAACCACCCATCTTACGGATGTCTTGTTCGTGGTGCATGGCATGAATCACAGAACCTGCTCCCAAGAACAGTAAAGCTTTGAAGAAAGCGTGCGTCATCACATGGAACACAGCACCGGTATAAGCGCCAACACCTAAACCAAGAAACATATAACCCAACTGACTTACTGTAGAATACGCCAATACTTTTTTAATATCATTTTGTTTTAATGCAATGGTTGCTGCAAACAAAGCCGTTGCCAAACCAATGATAGCAATAAAACCTTGTGTGGCAGGAGCCAATGTGTACAATAAGTTGGTACGAGCAACCATATAAATACCTGCCGTAACCATGGTTGCAGCGTGTATCAAAGCAGACACAGGTGTAGGACCCGCCATCGCATCGGGCAACCAAGTGTATAAAGGCAACTGAGCACTCTTACCCATTGCACCCACAAATAACAAGGCAGTAATAATAGTAATATCTTGGTGAGACAGTTTGCCCACATTGGCAAATACTTCTCCGTAAGTAACCGTACCTAGTTTATTGATTAACCAAAATACAGCTAACAAGAAACCTAAGTCACCAATGCGGTTCATGATAAAAGCCTTCTTGGCTGCATAGTTGTAAGCATCGTTCTTAAACCAGAAACCAATTAATAAATAAGAACATAGACCTACTCCTTCCCAACCGATAAACATGATTACATAGTTTCCTCCCATTACCAACAGTAACATAGAAAAAACAAATAAATTCAGATAAGCAAAGTAGCGTGCATAATGAGGGGCTTCCTCATCGGTCATGTAAGCAGTAGAATATAGGTGGATTAAGAAGCCAATACCTGTGATGATTAATAAGAAAAGAGAAGATAACTGGTCGATCTGAAAAGCAAAAGGAATTTTAAGAGACGCAACATCTATGAAGTTAAAGTAGTTGGCAATGATTGCTCCCGAAGATTTAACCTGAAGGAACAAGATAATACTTACTACAAAAGAAGCCAAAATAGCGCCACTACCAACAACACCAATTGCTTGCTTTGACAAAGACTTTCTGCCTAATCCGTTTATTAAGAAACCGATTAAAGGAAAAAGAGGAACTAAGAAAACCAAATTATTCATACAATTAGTTAGAACAGTAATCAGCAGATAGAAAATCTAGCTACCAATACACCATTAATTTTTTAAGCGGTTCAAAAAGTTAATATCAACCGAATGTGTATTCCGATACATCATCACGATAATTGCCAGACCAACACTTACTTCTGCAGCGGCCACCACCATGATAAAGAATACAAATAATTGTCCTTCAATACCAACTTGTGTAGCAGCATTACTTGCCAAAGCGACTGCGTGGTGCATTTTGGAGAAAGCAACTAACAACAGGTTAGTAGCATTCAGCATCAATTCAATACACATAAAAATGATGATTGCATTTCTGCGGGTCAACACACCTACCACTCCAATACTGAAAAGTGATAATGCTAAATAGATATAATATTGTATCGGCATAATAACTTTGTTTTATTTCTTTCCTATAACCACTGCACCTACCATTGCACTTAGAAACAGCACGCTACTTATTTCGAAAGGCACCACATAGTCGCTAAACAATGCTTTACCTAAATTTTCAATCAACCCAATAGTTCCTGTTTTAAGTAAGGCTTCTTTACCAGTCATTTCTGTTGCTTGTTTTACCAATGAAACAAATACCATCAATAAGCAACCGCCCGAAACAGCTCCAGCAATCTTCATCCAGATGTCTTTTTGTGGTTCTGTCTCTTTATCTAAATTCATCAACATGATCACGAATAAGAAGAGAACCATGATGGCACCTGCATAAACAATCATATTTACGATAGCCAGAAACTGTGCATTCAATAAAATATAGTGCCCCGAGATGGCAAAGAAAACAGCAACCAACCAAAGAACACTGTAAACAGGGTTCTTGCTCAACAAAACCATGAGTGCACTTACCAAAGCCAATGCAGTTAAAAACCAGAATAAGATGTGAGTGATAGCCATTTTATACCTTAATAATCATTATTGAATAAATGATTGAATGATTTGAATGAAATAAATGATAAAAGCCAGCAAAATTAACTGGAACAGGCCATTTAATTTTTCAAACCAATTTCATTTGTCTTAACCCCTTTAGCTGCTGCAAAACCTTCTGCATCTGTTGTAGGGTTAGGAATTAATAAATCAGTCTTTTTATAAATAAAGTTCTTTCTGTTAAAATCAGCAGGAGTAAAAGTTTCGCTCAAATAAATGGCATCTTTAGGGCAAGCCTCTTCGCATAATCCACAAAAAATACAACGAAGCATATTAATCTCATACTTTGCTGCATACTTTTCTTCGCGATACAAATTCTCTTCTCCTTCCAAACGTTCTGCGGCCTCCATTGTGATGGCTTCTGCAGGGCAAGCTACGGCACACAATCCGCAAGCCGTACATCTTTCCTTCCCTTCTTCATCTCTGTTTAGTACGTGCAATCCTCTGAAAACAGGACTGAATTCACGCTTTTGTTCAGGATACCTGATAGTAGGTTGCTTCTTGAACATGTGCATAAAAGTAATCGCCATGCCCTTCAAAATATTCCATAAGTAAAGTTGCTCAATGAAAGTCATTGGTGCTCGTTCTACTTGTTTCGCCCTATTTGTTAATGCTTGCATAAGCGTTGTTCTTTCTAACTATTTTTCAATTACTAATTGATATCTCTAAAATAAACTTAAAATCAGCCACTTAAAAATGCCAGTTATTTTGTTTTAACAAAATAAAGAATCCTGTCACCAACATATTAGCTAAAGCCAAGGGAATCATTTTCTTCCAGCCCAAATTCATCAATTGATCATATCTGAACCTTGGTATTGTCCACCTGATCCACATAAACAAGAAGATGAACATCACTACTTTAGTCATCAATACCACCAAACCAACAATTGCTGCAATACCAGGACTAGATAAATGACTCGTTACAAAAGGCAAATCATATCCTCCAAAGAACATTGTAGCCATAATGGTGCTACTGATGAACATATTGATGTATTCTGAGAAAAGGTAGAACCCAAGTTTCATAGAAGAATACTCCTGGTGATAACCGAAGTTCAATTCATTTTCAGCTTCTGGCAAATCGAAAGGCGTACGGTTACACTCAGCCAAAGCGCAGATAAAGAAGATAAGGAAACCTAGAGGTTGGTAAACAATGTTCCACACATGCCCCACTTGTTGCTCTACGATAGTACGCAAGCTAAGCGAGCCTGTAATCATTAATAAAGCAATCAAAGAAAGCCCCATTGCCAGTTCGTAACTGATAGCCTGACTTGCACCACGCAAAGCAGCCATCAAAGAGAACTTATTATTACTAGCCCAACCGCCAATCATTACACCATAAACACCCATACTTACCACGGCGAAAACATATAGCATACCAATGTTTACATCGGCAATCTGTAGATCTACCTGATGACCCATTACATCAATAGTTCCTCCCCAAGGCACAACAGCGCAAGTCATAAGGGCGGCTGTCATCGCCAATCCAGGTCCTAATATAAACAACCACTTATTTGCGTGGGTAGGAATAATTTCTTCTTTGGTAATTAATTTAAGACCATCAGCTAATGGTTGAAGTAAACCAAATGGTCCAGCACGGTTAGGCCCTGGTCTGTCTTGAAGGATGGCAGCCACCTTTCTTTCAGCGAAAGTGGTATATAAGGCAATGCCCAAACTTGCGAAAATGATGATAGCTATGAGTATCAATTTCTCTATTAATAAAAACCAGTCTAATGCAAGTATTGTCATAATATTCTTTAATTATTTTTACCACAAGGAACACCAAGAAAAACACACAAGGAACACAAAGCTTTTGAACAACCGCAATATTAAGCCACATTTCCCAACCAATCCTTGTGTTCCCTTGTGAGAACGTTGTGCTCTTTGTGGTAAAATATCATTCTATTTAGAATTAAAATTATTTGAATGAGCAGGGCCATTGATGAGACTCAACTCAATTTCAGGTTTATTAACGTCACTTTCTGTATGAATGTCCAACAACAAGTGAGGCGCACGGCCATCATTCACAGCCAAGAAAGTTTCTGTAGGTTTTACAGCATCCAAATAATGCCCTTGAGAGATAACAGAATGTCTGCTAATTTCTCTTGGCCCTTCTATTACCCAATCATTTGAATGTTTCTTTTCGAAACGACATTCATTACAAATCCAATCTTCTACTTCACCCCATTCATCCTTGCGTGCAGTAACCCTAAACACTTCTTCACCCCTGTTCCACAAAGTAACTTTACCGCTACACTTAGGGCAATCCCTGTGTGCATCCATTGGTTTCAAGAACCAAACACGGTTTTTGAAGCGGAAAGTCTTGTCTGTTAATGCACCTACCGGGCAAACATCAATAACGTTTCCTATGAAATCATTGTCTAAACTCTTCTCAATAAAAGTGGCAATTTCAGCGTGGTCGCCTCTATCCAAAACACCATGAACCCTATTTTCTGTTAATTGATCTGCGGTGAAAACGCAACGGAAGCACATAATGCAGCGCGTCATGTGCAATTGAATATAAGGACCTAAATCGTGTTTCTTGAAAGTACGACGTTGAAACTCGTAACGAGTGCCTTCTTTTCCGTGTTCGTAGCTTAAATCTTGCAAATGACATTCTCCAGCTTGGTCACAGATTGGGCAATCTAAAGGATGATTCAATAAAAGAAATTCTACCACACCCGCTCTTGCATCAATCACTTTTGGACTCGTAATGTTTTTTACTTCCATGCCATCCATTACCGTTGTTCTACAACTAGCAACCAATTTCGGCATGGGGCGAGGATCTTTTTCAGAACCTTTAGAAACCTCTACCAAACAAGTACGGCATTTACCACCACTACCTTTTAGTTTGCTGTAAAAGCACATAGCAGGTGGGGCAACCTCTCCACCAATTTTACGGGCAGCTTCCAAAATAGAGGTTCCTGCCGGAACTTCTATCGTAATATTATCAATGGTTACTTTAAATAATTGTTGCTCGCTCATATACTTTTACTATGCTCTGTTACAGGAATATGAATTGGATCGGCATAATGTGCCAAACCAAAGTTTCTTATTTGTGCTTCCTGAGGGTTAGTGATATGCCATTCGAATTCATCTCTAAAATGTCTGATGGCAGCAGCCACTGGCCAAGCAGCAGCATCACCCAACGGACAAATGGTATTTCCTTCTATTTTTCTTTGAATATCCCACAAAAGGTCGATGTCAGACATTTTTCCTTTTCCAGTTTCAATGTTCTTTAAAATCTTTTCCATCCACCCCGTACCCTCACGGCAAGGACTGCACTGACCACAACTTTCGTGGCGATAGAATCTTGCAAGGGTATAGGTATGTTTTACTATGCATTGGTCTTCATCCAAAACAATGAAACCTCCACTGCCCATCATGGAGCCTGTAGCAAAACCACCATCACTCAAACTTTCGTAGTTCATGTAACGTGTTTCGCCTTTAGTAGTCTTCAACAATAAATTAGCAGGAAGAATGGGCACGGATGATCCTCCAGGAATACAAGCCTTTAGCCTTTTTCCATTTGGGATACCACCACAATACTCATCGCTATAAATAAATTCTTCAACGCTAATGGTCATATCTATTTCATAAACACCTGGTTTATTAATATTACCACAAGCAGAAATAAGTTTTGTACCAGTAGAGCGACCAATACCAATCTTAGCATACTCTTCTCCTCCCATCTTGATGATTGGAACTAAAGCTGCCAAAGTTTCTACATTGTTCACCACTGTTGGCCTATCCCAAACACCTTTTATAGCTGGGAATGGCGGTTTGATTCTTGGATTACCACGTTTGCCTTCCAAGCTTTCTATCAAGGCAGTTTCCTCCCCACAGATATAAGCACCAGCACCACGTTGAACATATATTTCACAATCGAAACCTGTTCCCAATATGTTATTACCTAAGAATCCTGCTGCTTTCGCTTCTCTAATTGCTTCTTCGAGAATATCAGGAATCCAAGCGTATTCACCTCTGATATAGATATAGGTAGCATTAGAACCTAATGCGAAAGAGGAAATGATTAAACCTTCTATTAATAAATGGGGTAAGAACTCCATTAAGTATCTGTCCTTAAAAGTACCAGGCTCACTTTCATCTGCATTGCAAACCAAGTGACGTGGAACGCCTTCTGGTTTAGCAATAAAGCTCCATTTCATGCCAGTAGGAAAACCTGCGCCACCACGACCACGCATTCCACTTTTCTTCAATTCTTCTACAATGGCTTCTGGACTCAATTCTTTTAAAGCCTTTTCCAAAGCAGTATATCCGCCTTCGCGACGATAGACTTCGTAAGTACGAATGCCTTGAACGTGAGCCTTTTCTAATAATAATTTTATTGCCATATCCTACTGCTTGTGAGCTTGAAGCAAAAAGCTTTATTTAAACTATGATTAACGTGATTTAAATGATTAGAATGAAAAGTATAGATTTCTTCATCTTATCAATATAAACTCATTTACTACTTTATACCATCAACATTCTCATCGGATTTAAAGTCCTGGTAAAAGGGTTTAAAACCAATCCAATAGACTCTAGGGTTGTTACACCCAAAAGCGGCGTTTCGCCCTCCTCTCCATAAACAACCGGTGCAGGTCCGCCCTCTCCCTCAAATTCAAAATAAGCAGAACTTATTCTTCTTTTTATAGTTGTTCCATCTGCTAAGGAAAAACTCATTTCCCTGTAAGGCTCAATATCTAACTGGTCTAATATCTTACCCGGAACCAAACTATACACTGCACCACTATCAACCAAAAAATCAATGTCTGCAAACTTCTCAGACTTTCTATGTTCTCTTACTCTTAAAATAGCATTTGTAATTCCCATAATCAGTCATTTAAAGCTATTAATAGAATAATTTATTTCTCTATTGAAGAGGCAACTTCACAGCTTGTCTTCCTATCAACTTCCACTCTTTATCTTCACTTATCCAAGTTTGAACAACACCTAATTTTAAAGGGGCTGTTTTGCCATCTTTCAAATTTTCTGTTGCTGTAATAATATGTCTTACCACTACCGTCTTTTTGTGCGTTACAATATTTGTAACCTCTGTTTTTACATCAGAATAATTAGAGCCATTTGCTAATGCATTCTTAATCATTTCTTGCCTAGTCTCCACTTTTCCACCTGAATGGCAGTAGATAACCTCTTTGCCCAACAAACTTTCTAGCGCAACACTATCCTTTTTTACAAAAATGGCACTGTTGAGCGCTTGAACCTTTTCAGTTATTACCTTATCATAAGACTCTTGTGCCTTACTTAAAAGCCCACTAAAACAAACCAAAAGAAGTATCAGTAACTTTTTCATAATTTATTAATTGTTCAATGCTGCTTTGTCCCTACATTCTTTTATTATTTCGTCAACCCTTTGTTTGGTAAGGTGTTCTCTATAGAACTTTCCTAACTGCATCATGGGTGCATAACCACAAGCCCCTAAACATTCTACCGTTTTTAAAGTAAATAAGCCATCCGTAGTTGTTTCGCCTGGCTTGATACCTAATTTCTCTGTGATATAATCAATGATGTCATCACAACCCCTCACCATACAAGGGCCTGTCTGGCAAACCTCAAACATATATTTCCCAACGGGTTTAAGGTTATACATGCTATAGAAAGTAGCCACCTCATAAACCTCGATGGGCGTAATACTTAATAATTCAGCAACATAATCCATTGTATCTGCACTCAACCAACCACCAAACTCTTCTTGTGCCAAATGCAATAGCGGCAGTAAAGCACTCTTTTGTTTGCCTTCGGGATAGCGAGCTTTAATCTCACTAACTTTTGCCAATTTATCTTCTGAAAATTTCATTTATAATTTCTTTATTGAAAATTATGCATCTAACTCTCCTGCAATCAAGTTCAAACTACTCATTGTCATGATTGCATCGCTCAGCATTCCATTCTTAGTCAACTCCCCATAAGCTTGATAGTAAATAAAGCATGGTCTGCGGAAGTGTAAACGGTAAGGCGTTCTACCTCCATCACTAATGAAATAGAAACCTAGTTCGCCATTTCCTCCTTCCACACTTTGGTAAACTTCTCCCTTAGGGATAGCCGTTTCGCCCATGATAATTTTAAAATGCCAGATAAGTGCTTCCATCTTAGTGTACACATCTTCTTTCTTTGGCAAATAAAATTCAGGAACATCTGCATGGTAAACCTCAGCCTCTGCACCCTTAAACGCTTGAACTTTTTTGTAAGCTTGCTCAATAATGCTTAAGCTTTGCCACATTTCCTGATCCCTTACCAAAAATCTATCGTAGTTGTCGCCTGTTTTACCAACGGGAACTGAGAATTCAAAATCTTCATAGCTACTATATGGCGAATGAACACGAACATCGTAATCAACACCTGCTGCTCTAAGGTTTGGCCCGGTAAACCCATAGTTCAAAGCTCTTTCGGCACTGATGCCTCCGGTGTTTTGAAGCCTATCCATAAATATCCTGTTACGGGTAAACAAGTCACCGAACTCTTTCAAAACCTTTGGATATTCTCTTAAGAATTTCTCTAGTTTATCAAAAGCTGTCGCATTAAAATTTCTTTCAAAACCACCCACACGACCAATATTCGTTGTAAGACGAGAGCCACAAATCTCTTCGTAAATCTCATAAATCAACTCACGGTATTGCATTACGTACAAGAAACCAGTATAAGCACCACTATCCACACCAACGATAGAATTACAAATCAGATGATCTGAAATTCTAGATAGTTCCATGATGATTACACGTAAGTAATCAACCCTTTTAGGGGTTTTTATTTTAAGAAGCTTTTCGCAGGTAATGTGCCAACCCATGTTGTTGATGGGGCTACTGCAATAGTTGAGGCGGTCTGTAATAGGTGTAATCTGATAAAGTGGTCTTCTTTCAGCTAGCTTTTCGAAAGCGCGGTGTATATATCCAACAGTCTGTTCTGAACTTACAATACGTTCACCATCTAATTCAAGGATATTCTGGAAGACACCATGTGTTGCAGGGTGCGTAGGCCCCAGGTTCAAGGTGGTTGTCTGTCTTTCTATCGAGCCTTCCGGCAGTTTTACATGATGATCCATAAGCGATGTTCCACCGAAGGAACTCTTTTATTTTCTAAACGTATTACTTAAAACCTAAAACTTATAACTTTCAACTTGCCTTACCCTCTGCCAAACATTTCATCGTCCTTATCAATCCTTGTCTGGTCTTCCAATGGAAATTCTTTTCTTAATGGGAAATAATCCATCTCATCAACATTCAAAACCCTTTTTAAATTAGGATGTCCCACAAAGTTCACCCCAAAAAAATCATACGTTTCTCTTTCCATCCAATTAGCTGCTTCAAATAATTTAGTGGCAGTAAAAACATCGGGGGTATTTACGTCTGTAAATACTTTAAATCTCAAACGGACATTATCCACCAGATTGTGCATGTGATAAACAACTGCCAATTCTCTTCCTATTTGATCGGGATAATGAACAGCCGTTAAATCGGTCATGAACTGAAAGCTTAAAGTAGGTTCGTCATACAAAAACTGTAATACTTTCAAGTTGATTTCTTTAGGAGATTCAAATGAAAGCATATCATACGTTTCTTCAAAACTGGTTACTTGTTCACCAAATTTCTCTGTAAGCTTTTCCTGTATGTATGAATTAGTTATTGCCATTTTATTCTATTCCGTAGCTGTTTAATAAAGCTTTGTATTGCTCACCGTTTCTTCTGCGCACACTTTCTTGTCCTACCAAGTCTTGTATTCTCATAAAACCATCAATAATAGCTTCTGGTCTTGGGGGGCAACCTGGTACATATACATCTACAGGTATTACTTGGTCAATTCCTTGCAAAACACTATATGTATCAAAAATACCACCACTACTTGCACAAGCACCCACTGCTATTACCCAACGAGGTTCGGCCATTTGTAAATATACCTGACGCAATACAGGTCCCATCTTTTTGGAGATAGTACCCATTACCATCAACAAGTCGCACTGACGAGGAGAAAAACCTACTCTTTCAGCACCAAACCTTGATAAATCATAATGGGAAGCCATAGTGGCCATAAATTCAATTCCACAGCAAGATGTAGCAAAAGGCAAAGGCCATAAGGAGTTTTTGCGAGCCAACCCCACCACATCACTCATCTTAGTGCTAAAGAAGCCTTCACCTGCAAAACCAGGAGGAGGTGCACCAATTGCATCTGCAATATTTGCTGTTTTTGCCTTGATATTAAAACGTACCGGACGCATAAGTTATATTTTTTCGATTTGATTGAGACTATACTTTACAAATAACCCAATCTATCTTAAATTGTTTTTATTAATCTTCCCAAGTCAACGCTCCTTTTTTGATAATATAAGTAAATCCTATCAAGAAAAAACCAACAAATAGTAATACTTCTACAAAACCTGACCATCCCAAACTTCTGAAGTTTACTGCATAAGGATAAAAGAATATTACCTCAACATCGAACAAAACAAAAAGGATTGCAACCAAAAAATACTTAATTGCCATTGGCTGTCTCGCATCTCCATGGCTTGGGATACCACTTGTAAAAGTCTCTAGTTTATCTTTTGTTTGTCTTTTGGGCCCTACCATTGCAGACATGCCAATCATAGCAGCTACAAAACCTGCTGCAAAAATTAATTGTATACCGATGGGAAGATAACTGGCTGCTGAAGTGTCCTGAACATCTAAAAGAAGGGTTAGCCAAGTCATAATGTGAACGTTTACGGTGTGCAAAAATAAGGATACGGGGGATATAAAATAAAAAACCCTTCAATATTGAAGGGTTTTTTTATAATAATTATTTCTGAGGCTTAGAATTTGTGCCAGACTTATTACCAGACGGCTTAGATAAAGATTTTTGTAATACATCTTTAATATGAACTGCAAACTTATTTTGTTCGGAAGTTGCATCAGGATAAAGTGCAATAATTTTCTCGCAAGCTTCAATTGCTTTTGGAGCATCTTTCTGCACATCATTGTAATAACCCATCAGATAACACAAGTTAGAATACAAAATGCTTGTGTTTCTATCAATCGTTTTTTTATTGGTTACCGAATCCTTCAGTAGAATCTCATTTTGTTTTACTAAGAAAGAATCTTGTTGTAATATTGGCTCTATAGCAGTGCCTAAAGTAGCACTTGTATCAATTCCTTTTGCTGCCTTTACACTAAAGTAGTATCCTTGTGGTTTATCTGGAAAAGCAACAATATAGTTCTTAGCTATTTCTAGTGTTGCTCCGAAATCTTTGCCACTCAAAGCAGTGCTTGCCAATTTATAATAATCTGCCTCACCCATGGTGCCACCTTTTAGGGTTACAGCTTTTTGTAGCCATTTTATTTGTTCTCTATATTTTTTTACCTTACCATAGATGTCAGCGGCTTGATTGGCATATCTTACTTTATTAGCCAACACCGTATCTGCGTCTATTGCTTTCTGGATATATCCTACAGCTTCAGAGTCGCTTCCTGATATTTTAGAATAAATAGTGATAGCAATATCATAATCGCTGTTTGTAATTTTGTTGGCTGCAACGTTAGAAAAGTATTTGTCTATAGAAACCTTGGCATTAATAGAATCACCAAGTCTGTCATAGTCGTAAGCAAACAAAAGGTTGTTGCGATAATATCCTTTGCAGTCTCCAGCTTCCAATATTTTTACTTTATCTAAACTTTCCTGATATTTACCTTCCCTAAACAGGTAATCACCATAGAAATATTCTGTTTCACAAGATTTATCAGCATACTGAATATACTTTTCTAAATATTCTTTTGCTTTAGCCACATCCCTATATGCATAATAATCGTACAATGAAAGGTAAACCGGAGGGAAAGTAGGATCGATAGCAATGGTATTATTGTAAAACTGGTCAAACAACTCTTTGTTATTCTGACTTTGATAGATTCTACCAATCTTGTAAGAAGGCAAAGGATTTTTTGGTTCTCTTGTAGCAGCATCCATATACGATTTCACCGCATCGCCACCTTCATCAGCACCCATCTTCAGATAACAAATACCCATGTCAATTAATATGTCTGCTGATTTTTCATCTAATGTTGCCGCTTCCTTCAACTTATCTATTGCATAACTAGGATCTCCTTTTTTAGAACCTCCATCTGCATTTGCGCGTCCAATGGCATCTAATATTTCTGGATAAACCTGCGTTTTCTTTTTTCCTTTGAACTCTTTTGCCATCGTGATGGCTTGCTCAAACTTTTGTTTGGCTGAATTAATATCACCACCTTCCATGATTTCTACATGCCCCATCCCAACAATAATGTAAGGACTATTTACCCCCTCTTGCAATGCTTTTTGATAGACCGCCTTTGCACCTGCATAATCGTCGAATGCCAAAAAAGCTTGTCCATACCAATAAATAACCTCTGGATTCTTGCTATCGGCATCATACAACTTTTTGAAGATGTCTTTTGACGATTGGTTCTTTCCGTAACTCAACATTTTAATCCCATCGCTGATGCTTTGTGCAACCACAACGTTTGCTACTATTAATGCTACGATAATGAGTGTAAACAACTTGCTTAGTTTGTTCATTTTTCTACTTGTTTTAATTTAGGGAGAGTCGTAAGTCGTCAATCATAAGTCGTAAGAAAATACGGCTAAATAATTTACTCACTTAAAAATCACCCGCTTTTTTATAATATTACTTTTTTGCTTATTTTTATTACTTCCCCCCACTAACCACTAACCACTAATAACTAATAACTACTATTTACTCCTCTATCTTACTCGTTCTTTTATTAAAGTTCATCATTGCGGGAATCAAAAATGAACTTCTAAATATCAATTGTCCCCTTTCCAAGCTCAAAAAGTTGGTGAATCCTGTACCCAATCCTGTCGCATTTTCTTTTACGATAAAATACAGCGGACGAGCCAATGGATACTGCGCAAAACTCACAGATGCTGCCGAAGGTTTGGCAAATAAACCCTTTTCTTCGCAACGAACGCATTCTACTAGCCCTAATTTTATTTTTTTTAGCAATTCTTGTTGTTTTCGGTCATAGTTATCGCCCACCCAATTAAGTCCTACAAAGCCAATTGCATCAGTTCTTTTGGTGATAATGTCTATCACATCGGCACTATTCTTAGAAGCAACCACATTTTTACCAAATTGTTCGCCTTTTAGTATACTATCCTGCAAATACCTCACGGTACTCGTTGCATTTTTGCCATCCATTACCGCAATCAGGTATTCTTTTCCACTAAGTATGTTGCGCAAGCGGTTCATAGTAAATACGCTGTCTTTGCATTGTTGGTTTACTATTACTGCTATTGCATCGTAGGCTATCAAAGAAAACTGTGGTCTAAAATGTAGCGTTGCTTCGTAGTAATCCCTTTCTTTTTTATCCAACCCCCTGTCTACTATAATCAATCGGGTACTATCACTCTGAAAGTCTTTAAAACAATCCGCCTCCGATTTGTAGTGGGCGATGATATGTGCATCCGGAAAAGTAGATTCATACACTTTTATCTCTTCCTCAATCACCGGTTTAAAGCTTTCATCTACACTAATGTTTATGGTGCCTTGTTGTGGGGTATCGGTTTGTCCTTTAATTTTTTTATTGCTACAACCTACCAATACTAACATAGACAACAAGACAGATATGATTGAAAGTCCATTTATGTTCATCATCTTATCACTCATATTTCAATTAGATACAATTGTTACCTACTTTCCATAAACGACCCCCAATACTCATCACTAACAACTAATCATTGCCTCACCCCTCTATACAACCTAAAGCTACCGTACAACAAACTTATTCCACCAAAGCCATAACGCAAAAAACTATCTATTTGTAGCACAAAAGCTATTTTTAAAACCGTACCCAATAGGAGTACAAAAGCAACAGAAAGTATCACAACCGCACGTGCAATGTCAGCAATAGCTTGCACTCCCCATTTTCGTTCTTTTCGTTTCCCTAAGTCGTTCTCCGAATACATATAATTAGTTAGAAAGCGGCAAGATAGTGTTTTCTGTTTTTTTGATTGAAAACCCAAACAATAATTTGTATATTTTATCCTTTAAAAAGGTTATTTTAAACATATATTTAAAACATAACCAAATAAAACAGCCCTGTTGCAATAAGCCTATTTCCTGGTTCATCAATCCTATGTCCCTTGCACGCCTGTTCTATTGAAACCGTTTCCTCCCTATTTCTTGTTTTTTACTTGCTATGGTACACTTTGTATTGACGTCCGTATGCGACCTAGCGACGTCCGCGAGAGACCTATCTACGTCCGGGAGCGACCTATCTACGTCCGGCAGCGACCCATCTACGTCCGGGAGAGACTCATCTACGTCCGGGAGCGACCTATCTACGTCCGTGAGAGACCCATCTACGTCCGGCAGCGACCCATCTACGTCCGGGAGAGACCTATCTACGTCCGGGAGAGACTCATCTACGTCCGTGGAAGCTGAAACTACCGATATTCTGAAGAATTATTATCAATTTAACCTAGCATTCTCAGCAATAAGGTTACACCAAAAAGGCGTATACTTTCCTCAATGTAAAGCGCATTAAGTTTGGAAGAATTCCAATTAAGACCAATATCAGGTTTCTATTCCGAAATAGTCTATTTTAATTTGAAGGAACTGATGCTGGCGGTGGTGTAGGATTGGTTAAAATAGTACGCCCTTTCATCTGACGTTTATTTATTTCTTCATTATTCAACTCACTCGTCTTAATCATGATGCTTGCATCGGTACCTGAATGAATAAAATAACTCTTTCCTTCGTAGGTTATGGCACCGTAATCGCCTATCCAACTATTTGCTAATATTTTATAAGGAGCAGATTCTGTGGCATATTTCGTTTTGCCAAACGTAAGAAACTTATCATCCCCTATTTCGAAGGATATATATACTTTGTCTGGCAATACTTTTGTACAAACCCCAGGTGTATTTCTTTTTAAGGTAATAATATTCAGGTTCTTTCCATTTTCGAACCGAACAACACCTGATGTTACTTTGGTTTCGTCCTTTAATATTTCTCTTGAAAGCTCTACATCCCTATCTACGTAATATTGTAATTGGGTAAGCGGTGTACCAGTATTCTCTACTTTCTGTCTTACTTGTGTACTGAAATATACTTTCGAACTACTGCAAGCAGCTAATGCGGCCAAAAGGACAAGTGCAATTATACTGTTGTTTCTCATTTTGTTTACTTTTAAACCTGTTTAACCAAATCTATACCACAAAATAAATAAAAGATGCCAATTAACCAGCCTTTCACAAAAGTATTATTCAAATTCGGTGAGTAGCATATCAATCAGGTTGTCTGCCTGATAAAAACCTGCCAACTTTCTTATTACTTCCTCTACCAATGCATCCGGACAGCTAGCACCACTTGTTATCAGGACTTTCACTACTTCGCTATTGGGTAGGAATTGATTGGTAATAGATTGTTCTTTTGTTATCCAATTACAATGTTTTATCGTATTCCTATCAGCTATCCTTTCGGCACTATCAATAAAATAGGTGGGAAGTTTCTTTTCACACAATTCTACCAGGTGAGACGTATTGCTGCTATTATAGCCACCAATCACCAACGCAAGGTCTGCCTCGGTTTCCAATAACCCACTCACAGCCGTCTGGTTGTCGTTGGTGGCATAGCAAAGCGTGTCCCTAGTATCTGCAAAGCGTTCGCCTATTGTTGATTCAGTTAATTGATAATGGGTTTTTACTACTTGCTTCAGATAATCTGAGATGGCTTGTGTATCGCTTGCCAACTGAGTAGTCTGATTAACTACGCCAAAACGTTGTAGATCTTTTGTAATATTAAATCCCTCGGAGAAGCGTCCTTTAAATTCATCAGCAAAAGATTGAGCTTCCTTTTCACCAGTAATGTATTTAGCTAGTTCAATGGCTTCCTTCATATCATTTACTATAATACTAGGACTATTTTGAGCTGCATGAGAAAAAGTAGCCCTTGTTTCTTCATGCTTTGGCTTTCCGTGAATGACTATGCTGTAACCTTTCTTGGCAATTTGCTCACTTCTGTTCCATACCTTTTCTACAAAGGGGCAAGTGGTATTGTATTTCTCTGTAGCAATCCCCTTCTCATTCAGCAATGCTTCAATATTTAAGGTCGTACCAAAAGCGGGTATCAATACAATATCTTCTATAGTAATGGTCTCGAAGTCTATCAATTGTTTACCATAAGTATCTTGTAGAAATTGAACCCCACGGTCTTGTAAATCGGCATTAACTTGTGGGTTGTGAATCATCTCACTCAACAGAAAAATACGTTTGCTAGGGTTTTCATCAATAGTTTTAAAAGCAATCTCTATGGCATTCTCCACCCCATAACAAAAACCAAAATGACGTGCAAGATAAATTTGTAATTGTCCAAAGTCTAATAAGGTAGGGGTATAATCCTTCTTCAACTTATCGTCCTGCTTGCGTTTGTTTTTGATGGCACTAATAAGCGAACTGCGATATATGTTAGGGATTGTAAATTGCTTCATAAATATGTATGGGGTTTGCCACTAAGACAATTAAGAATGTTAAAAGTTATAGGATATAAGTACCCAGCCATAATTATAATATAGATAAAATTCTAAGTTGAAGGTTGAAAAGAGTTTATTTATCATAAACTTAATTGTGGCTGAGTACTTAAGTCTCAAAACACATTGAAATGCGATATAACTTACTCAAATTAATTCTAAAGCAGAAAGATGCACTAATGATTTTTATCCTGCTATCAGTGTATTTACCTTCAGGGAAGCACCAACCAAATTTCTTACGGTACTTGAAATAGCGCCTGCATCGTAGCCACACTCGTTATAGAGTTCTTTTAGTGTTCCGTGTTCTACCAATCTATCAGGAATACCCAATATTTTTATTTCCGCTTTATAGTTATGTGTTGCCATAAACTCTAATAGGGCACTACCAAATCCACCTACAATGGTGCCATCCTCTACTGTTACAATCTTTGTATACTTTGCAAATACTTCATGTAATAAATCTTCATCGATTGGCTTTACAAAACGAATATCATAATGAGCAGGATTCATGCCTTCACTCCTCAGTGTCCTGATAGCCGCTTGTACAAAGTTGCCCGGATGTCCATAACTCAAAATGGCTACTTCTTCCCCATCTTTTAGTTTGCGTCCCTTGCCAATGGTTATTTCTTCGAATGGAGTTCGCCATTCGGGCATTACCCCATTTCCTCTTGGATATCTTATTACAAATGGAAGCTTAGTAGTTTCCAATTGCGCGGTATACATCAGGTTACGTAGTTCCTGCTCGTTCATAGGGGCAGAAATAATGAGATTTGGTATGCAACGGAAGTAAGCAATATCATAACACCCATGATGCGTAGGGCCATCTTCGCCTACCAACCCTGCCCTATCCAAACAAAATACTACCGGTAGCTTTTGTATCGCTACATCGTGTACCACCTGATCGAATGAACGTTGCATAAAAGAGGAATAGATGTTACAGAATACACGCATTCCTTGTGTTGCCAAGCCTGCACTCAATGTTACAGCGTGTTGCTCGCAGATGCCCACATCAAATGCACGTTTAGGCATCTTTTCCATCATAAACTTAAGAGAAGACCCACTAGGCATAGCAGGGGTAATTCCCATTATTTTATCGTTCTGTTCTGCTAGTTCTATCATCGTATGCCCAAATACATCCTGGTATCTAGGGGGTTGCGGTACATTATAGGTCTTTTTTACTATCTCACCTGTTATCTTGTCGAACAATCCAGGCGCATGCCATTTGGTCTGGTCTTGTTCTGCCAAATCATATCCTTTTCCCTTAGTAGTAATGATATGTAATATTTTGGGACCGGGAATGTTTTTTAAATCCCTTAAGGTATCTACCAGCTTGGTAATATTATTGCCATCTATAGGCCCGAAGTAACGCAGCTTTAAGGCTTCGAACAAGTTACTGCTACTGCTTACCATTCCCTTCACACTGTCTGTAAGTTTGTGAGCCATTGTCCGGCTGATGCCTTTACCCACAGGCAGTTTGCCCATTATCTTCCAGACATCATCCTTCATTTTGTTGTAAGTAGGCGATGTGGCAATATCTGTAAGGTATTCTTTCAGCGCCCCTACATTGGGGTCGATACTCATACAGTTATCGTTTAGAATAATGAGTACATCGCTATCAGCAACACCGGCATGGTTCATCGCTTCGAATGCCATCCCTGCTGTCATACTTCCATCACCAATGATGGCAACACTTTTTCGGTTTTCTCCTTTATATTTTGCTGCCATTGCCATACCTAAAGCAGCAGATATAGAGGTAGAAGAATGTCCTACACCAAAAGTGTCATATTCGCTTTCACTTCGTTTAGGGAAACCACTTAGTCCACCATATTTTCTATTGGTAATAAAACTTTCTCTTCTTCCTGTAAGTATTTTGTGACCGTAAGCCTGGTGACCTACATCCCAAACCAATTGGTCATAAGGGGTATTGTAAACATAATGTAAGGCAACAGATAATTCGACAACGCCCAAGCTTGCAGCAAAGTGACCGCCATGTACACTCACTACGTCAATAATATATTGGCGGAGTTCGTCGCACACTTTATGTAATTCCTTCTTAGTTATTTTTTTTAAATCGTCTGGGGAATTGATTTCCTTTAATAATACGCCGGGTAAAATATCCATCTACGCAGATTTTTGTAAAAGTAATGGTTTGCCTTTTAAAAACAAAACCAATATAAAGAACAGCAGGATATTAATATTGTTTATAAGATATTAGTACATCTCATTTATAAATTATCCCTTCTCTTCCAATTCAAATATTTTATTACTAAACAACTTTTTATCAGAAGCAGACTTGGACAATTTCATTGCTGTTTTAAAATGATTAATGGCCTTTGGATTTTCTATGTCAGTATATAGGTTGCCCAACAATGAATGATACAAATAATTATGGGTGAGTTGTAGCTTTTCGGCTTCCACAATTGCCACAGCATTTCCATTTGCTTTTGATAGGGCAAACGTTCTGTTCAATGCAGCCATCGGGGAATATTCTATTTGTAATAACTTATTATACAATTGAAGAATATTTTCCCATTTCTCTTGTGTATCTTCTTTGATGGTGTGCCAATAACCAATGCCCGCTTCAAGGTGATATTTGGTTAATTCATTTCCTGATGATGCCTTATTTAAGTAGTATTCTCCCCTTTCAATCAATTCAGCATTCCAAAGGCTAGTATCTTGATCCTGGTATAAAACCGTTTCACCCTTTTCATTTGTCCTTGCTTCAAAGCGGGAGGAATGAAAACACATCAGAGACAACAGCGCACTTACAAACGGTTTGTTGGTAGCTGAATTTTCAGTTAATAAATACGTAAGTCGCATTGCTTCCAAGCATAAGTCGGTTCGAACTTTATTATCTTCTTTTGAAGAATAATAACCTTCATTAAACAATAAATAAAGTGTTAGTAATACCGTTTCTAAACGTTTGTCAATTTCTGTTTCAGAAGGAAACTCTATTTGTACTTTTTCTTGCCGAAGTTTTTGTTTTGCCCTGAAAAGTCGTTTAGTGATTGTTTCGTTGTTGGTGAGAAAAGCATCTGCTATTTCATCTATACCAAAACCGCAAAGGATACGCAATGCCAATCCTATCTGCGCTTCAACAGGAATCGATGGGTGACAAATAGCAAAGAGCATTTGTAACTGAGTGTCTGAGAGGTTTTTATCAGTTAAATCTATCTCTATCTCATTGGTTTCAGAAGCACTTTGCCTTAACTCCCTAGAAACTTTTTCGGTAAAGATTTTATTACGCTTCAGATAATCTTTTGCTTTGTTTTTAGCTACGGTGTACAACCATGCAGTCGGGTTCTCCGGGATACCTTTCACACCCCAACTTTCAGAAGCAAGCAAAAAGGTATCGCTGGCAATGTCCTCGGCAATTTCAATATGTTCAATACCAAATAGCTTGCAGAGAACAGTAGTTATCTTTCTGTATTCTGTACGAAACAGGTGTGGTATCAATGTTTGATTATCCATAAATCTTAACGGACTACCCTCTTTGTTTTACCACAAAGAACGCTAAGAACCTGTTCATAATCTTCTAACTAAGATTGCAATAAAAGCGAGTACCATGAATTGTAGGCTATGGTTGAGTTTTCGTTCACAGTTCTTCCATAGTCTCCTGCATTTATCAAGCCAAGCAAAACAACGCTCCACAACCCA
>CAISCV010000256.1 GCA_903883945.1 uncultured Chitinophagaceae bacterium
AAAACCAAACCATTTGCCTGTTCTTCCAAAGCCGCTCATCACTTCATCCATAATCATTAGGATACCGTGCTTATCGCAAATTTCTCTTAGCGCTTTCAAATATCCTTTTGGATAATGCAAACAACCAGAAGTCCCCGACTCGCCCTCCAATAGCACTGCTGCGATATTTCCAGGTCCTTCATACTCTATTAATCTTTCAAAAGAAGCAACTGTTTCTTTTAATAAATTCTCTTCGCCATAATCCCAACGATATAGGTACGGCAAATCGAAATGAACAAAGTTTGGAGATTGTTGCGCGTCGACAGGGATTTTTCTAGGGTCACCACTTGCAGTCATAGCACCGTTTGTAGAACCATGATAAGCTTGGTAACGGCTTAGTATTTTATGTTTGCCAGTATATAAACGAGCTAATTTGATGGCATTTTCGATAGAGGTAGCACCACAAAGTGTAAAAAAAGCCTTGTTTAAATCGCCAGGACAAATCTCAGCCAACTTCTTTCCCAAATCACCTCGAACTTTGGTTACACAACTTGGGGTAACATAGCTTACCTGTTGCATCTGAGCAGCCACGGCTTCGGTAATACGTTGATCTCCATGGCCAATGTTTACATTCATCAAACCGCTTGAGAAATCAATATAACGTTTATCGTCATAGTCATATAAATACACCCCTTCGGCATATTTAACGGCAATTGGATTGGTGCCTTTTTGTTTGCTCCAAGAAAAGAGCGTATAATTTTGACTATCTTCTATAATCTCTTGCGCCTCCGATAGAACTTCTGTATTAACCATTTTATGTTATTTTAAATTTTGAATTATAAATTTTAAATTAAGCTGATATACCGAACGTTTAAGTTTTAAACATTCAACATTTAAAACCTAAAATTCAAAATGATTCTACTAGCTCATCCAGTTTATACCAGCTTCAGGATTCCATTTGGTGGTACTCTTCTTTAGTTTAGTCCAAAACTCGATAGAACTCTTCCCAGTAATATCTCCTACGCCAAACTTACTTTCATTCCAACCACCAAAAGAGAATGGTTCACGTGGCACAGGCACACCCACGTTAACACCAATCATACCTGCATTTGCACGGTCAATAATATATCTTGCTGCACCCCCATTTTGGGTAAATACACTAGCAGCATTACCATAAGGGTTTGCGTTTTCGATTGCTAATGCCTCATCAACAGTTGCTACCCGAAGTATAGAAATAACAGGTCCAAAGATTTCCTCTTTTGCAACACTCATATCTGGAGTTACGAAATCAATGACAGTAGGACCAACGTAATAACCATCTTCTTTTCCTTCCACTATGGTTTTTCTTCCATCAACCAAAATCTTAGCCCCATCTTTTTCAGCTTCATCAATAAATCTTTCGATTCTTTCTTTTGATTCTTTACTGATAACCGCACCTAAGCTTTGACCAGGAATTACTTTTCTTGCTTCTTCACAAATTTTTTCCACAATATGATCAATAGCACCGACTCCTACCATTGCACCGGCAGCCATACAACGTTGGCCCGCACAACCGCTCATAGAAGCAGTTACATTTTGAGCAGTCATACCAGGAATAGCATCTGGCAATACCAATAAATGGTTTTTAGCTCCACCCAATGCTAAGCACCTTTTGAGGTTACTTGTAGCACGTTGGTAAACAATTTTAGCTACTTTGGTTGAGCCGACAAAGGAGACAGCTTCTATACCAGGATGGTCGCAGATAGCTTCTACTATTTCTACATCGCCATTGATAATATTAAATACGCCGTCTGGCAAACCTGCTTCTTTTAATAATTCAGCAATTCTACCGCAGCTTAAGGGAACTTTCTCAGAAGGCTTAATAATCATACAATTACCGAGTGCAATTGCATTTGGCATTGTCCAGTTAGGCACCATAGAAGGAAAATTGAAAGGAACAATGCTTGCCACTACGCCTAATGGTGCATGCTCTGTACGACATTCTACTCCACGGCTAACTTCCAAGACTTCACCGGTAACTAACTGAGGCAATGAAACTGCGAACTCAGTAAGCTCAATACATTTTTCGATTTCGGCAACCGACTCACTGTAAATCTTTCCATTTTCCTCACTACACAATTCGGCAAGTTCAACCAAATGTTTCTCCAATAAACTTCTATATCTAAAGAATATTTGTACTCTTTCTTTAATGGGGGTACGACTCCATTTGGGGAATGCTGCTTTAGCTGCTTCCACTGCACTATCTAAATCGGCATAGGTACTCATTGGCACTGTTGATAGTTGCTTGCCGTCAACAGGGGATATCACATCCATTTTTCTATCTGTAGAAGCCTCTACAAATTGTCCATTCACATAGTTCTTAATCGCTTGATACTTCATTACTCACTCTTTAATTATACTTATTATAAATTTAAGGAATTAAATGTAAAATATTTTTAGTTTTAAAACAAATAAACTATTGTTTTTTTATACAAAATTAAAAAACATTGTTCCTCCTCGGATTTATACAACCAAATAAGAACAAAAAAACTTGCTACGAGTAACGTATGTCCTTATTATCCAATTGTTCATATGTACGGCAGTTCCGTACAAGTCTACGGAACTTCTGTTCAAACGTACGCTAATTCCGTTCACATGTACAGGGGTTCCGTACACGTGAACAATTGTACCGTAAACTTGGGCAGTGGTGGCGTGCGTGTTAATGAGGAATTGTAAAGGGGGAGCGGAAATGTCATATTCAATGACTTCGAATACCATTGATATTGTAGGCTGTAATATAAACTATTAGTTGAGGAATACTGCCTTACCTAAAGCAGTATTTGCCTGATTAACTTTCAATATCCGCTCATAACTCAATCAGCTTGTTACTACGCTGAATTTTAAAATAAAACATTACATAACTACCGTATTCTAAATTTTTTTGATTTAATGAACCTATCTATATATATTTGATAGATATCTGAAGTATTTAACTAAATTATTTCAATTTACAAACATAATAACTAATAGAACTAACTGATTTCTAACAACAAATTGATTATGCATAAAAACATGTCTGCACTCGACGATTTAGATTTTGCCATATTATCCTGCTTGCAAAAAGATGGTCGCGCCTCATTTACAGTAATGGCCGAACATTTACACGTTTCCATCGGAACCATCAGAACAAGGGTAAATAAGCTTATTGAAGATGGTACTGTAAATATAATTGGAAGGGTTGACCCAGACAAAGTAGGTTTTAGATCTTATGCCCATATTGCCATTTACATACGTCCTGCCACATTGAAAGAACAAGTTGCCAAGCAAATACTAAGCCTGCCTGAGGTAAGTTTTTTGGCAGGAACTTCTGGCGACTATGATCTAGAAGTAGATGTAATGTGTAGGGATAATGACCATTTGGTTCAATTTATAAACACCATCTCTGGATTTGAAGGTATCTATCAAACAAATACAACTATCTATTTTAAAGTATACAAATATGCCCAGCCCGATTTGGAACTATTGAAAGACGCCTAAACAAGTATAGATAGACGTTATAGGCAAACAATTACTACCATTTTTACAAAAAATAGCTAGTACAAACAGCCACATTATGAGTATTTGTCTAGGTAATGCTATTTCGGTTGCATATATTAATAAGATACCTCTATATGTACGGCGCTTGAAATTGTAGGGTATCATATTTTACTAAAAAAACTTTTTTTTAACTAAATACAGAGGCACATTGCTAAATATAACAAATACAGAATAGGCCATTTATTTACTTTGCTTTATGAAAAAAACAAATAAATCAATCTTCACCTTGGCTATTTTAGTAGCCGCACTTGGCTATTTTGTTGATATATACGATCTATTACTTTTTGGTATCATCCGTAAACCTAGTTTACTATCACTTGGGCTTTCTCCCGAACAAGTATTAACTGAAGGTGAGAAGATCATCAGTATACAAATGATTGGCTTGTTGATTGGTGGGTTTGTGTGGGGTATTATGGGCGATAAAAAAGGGAGATTAAGTGTATTGTTTGGCTCTATCCTTTTATATTCTTTAGCTAACATTGCAAACGGGATGGTCACTAATGTAAACCAATATGCTTGGTGCCGATTTATAGCAGGGATTGGTCTTGCAGGTGAATTAGGAGCAGGTATTACTTTGGTAAGTGAACTAGTTCCTAAAGAAAAGCGGGGTATTGCCACTTCCTTAGTTGCAGGAGTAGGACTTACAGGTGCAGTGTTCGCTTATTTTATGAAACAAGCAGTTCACGACTGGCGTTGGTGTTATTATATTGGAGGTGGTATGGGGTTCTTACTATTGCTATTGAGGGTTTCGGTATTTGAAAGTGGAATGTATACCTCCGTAAAAGAAAGCAAGATTTCTAAAGGGAATATATTTATGTTGTTTAACAACTGGGAACGATTTGTCTGCTACATTAAGTGTATTGCCATTGGTTTGCCGAACTGGTTTGTGATTGGTGTACTGATTAGTTTCTCTGATAAATTTGCTTCAGTTTTAGGTGTGAGAGAGGCGGTTGATCCTGGAAAATCAATTATGATCGCTTATATAGGAATTTCCGTAGGGGATGTTTTAATAGGCTTTATCAGCCAATGGTTAAAGAGCAGAAAGAATGCATTGTATATTTTTTACGGGCTCACAATTTTATTTGTAGTGTTATACTTGAGTCAAACTGCGGCAACAGCTAATAGTATCTATTGGTTATGTTTGGGGCTAGGTTTTGCCACGGGCTTCTGGGCTATTTTTGTAACGATGGGCGCAGAACAGTTTGGAACAAACCTTCGTGCAACTGCTGCAACTACTATTCCAAACATTGTACGAGGCACATTACCGTTGATTATCTTTGTTTTTAAATATCTTCGGGAGGCTAATGGCTTTATAAATGGAGCCGCTATCACGGGGGCGATATGTATTTTGCTTGGATTGATAGCAGTATATTTTAGTAAAGAAACTTTTGGAAAAGATTTGGATTTTATAGAAATGTAATGATTGGTTTACATATAAATTTGATTAATTAGCTAAGTTCACTAGGCGATAACCTACATTCATTAATCAATAGATAAATATTTAATATAGATTAATGAATGATAATTAATTATGGGCAATCAGCTATATTTAATTCACTTGAATTGAAAAGGACTTACATAAAAGAAATAAGAAAATGATTAAGGAAATAAAAGTTGAGAATATACCACAAAAACCAAAAGTGCTAATCATCAGGTTCTCTTCTATAGGTGATATTGTTTTATGTAGCCCTGTCATTCGATGTGTAAAGCAACAAATTCCGGGTGTTGAAGTACATTTCTTAACTCGTTTATCATTTAAAGCAATTACTGAAGCCAATCCTTATATAGATAAGTTTTTTTATTTTGAACATCATCTAGACAAGCTAATCAGTCAGCTTGAAGAAGAAAAATATGACTATATTATTGACCTTCACAAGAACTTTCGAACCAATAAAATAAAGCTTGCTTTGCAATGTGTGGCACTTACCTACAAAAAAGAATCTGTAGCTAAATTTTTCCTTACAAAGTTTCATATAAACTTCATGAGTGGCAGACATATTACAGATAGAAGTTTAGATACAGTTGCACCATTAGGAATAAAAAATGATGGTAAGGGGCTTGATTATTTTCTTCCGTCTAATATTAATGTCTCATTGGATGATTTACCCGCTCAACATCGCTTTGGCTACATTGCAATTGTTATTGGAGCTTCTTATAATACCAAAAAATTACCTGTTGTAAGGTTGCAAAAGCTATGTGAGTTAATAGAATTTCCAATTGTGTTAATAGGGGGCAGAGAGGACACAAAAGAAGCGACTGCAATCGTAAAGACAGATCCATATAAGATATATGATGCTTGTGGAAAGTTCAGTTTGCATGAGTCTGCCTGGTTGGTAAAACAGTCTAAATTAGTAATTTCTCATGATACTGGTCTTCAATATGTGGCTAGTGCATTTAATAAGAAAATATTGTCTATATGGGGTGGGACTTCTCCAAAGCTAGATGTAGAACCTTACTTCCCTTCCAACAATCCGACTCCCTTTCATCAAAATTTTGTTGTTCCCGGATTGAATTGTCAACCTTGCAGTAATTATGGAAGTAATAGATGTCCCAAAGGGCATTTTAAATGTATGAAAAAACAAGATTTAAAGGAAATAGCAGAAACTGCAATGAGAATTGTACGATAAATTATTGAGAGAAAAATTAGGTGAAATAAAAAAGCAGGTTATCTAACAATTTGAAATTTACCGCTTTCTTCAATATTTCCAGCGGCGTCTTTAAGCTGGTAGATGTACAATCCTCTATAAAAACTTTCTACAGGAATAGTGATTTTGTTTCCGTTAACTACCTGACTAAATACTTTTTTTCCAAGGAAATTATACACTTGCAATGTATAAGATTCAGATATGTTTCTGAATTCGAAGTTAATGAAAGAAGAAGCGGGATTTGGGTAAAACCGATATACTTTAATTGGACTATCATAGTCTATACACACCCTGCCAACGACTACTTTAAAGCCGAAAGAGAAAGACAATAAGAGAATGAATAAGTATATTTTTTTCATCAGAAACAATATCTATTGCGAATATAGGGATTCATTTTTATATAAATAGATATTTAAGCAAAAAAATAACATTCACTATTTATTAAATAGGTATAAAAGAGGGTTGGTATAAAAATTCAAAAGTGTCTTTCTTTTATGTTATTTCAAGACAATTGCTTTTTCTATTTTTTTTCTGGTGTTCATACCTTTAGAATTGATTTTAGATGTTTTTTTTGCCTCAAAACAGGCAGGCGGCCAGTGAATAAGTGAAATTTGGTTAAGTAGATAAGATAAAATAGATTAACCCTTTGAACTTTTCATTTAAAACCATATTTCAACTTCATTAAAATTATTATTTATAATTTCATTCCCCAAACAAATCCTATTTCCAACCGATAATTAAATCTATAAATGGTACTGTAGTGTCTTTTTTTACCAATTTAATCCATATTCTTTTGAAAGTTTTCGCCATACTTTTAAAAGTTTATTCCAATTTTTTGAAAGTTTGCCCCCTCCTGAAATTCTGAATCACACTTTTGAACATAATCATTGGTTATACTAAACTCTTACTTTGCACATTCCCTGCTTTCTCCCTATTTTTGCGCCGTGAAAATTATTACAATAAAACATCCTAATTGTTATAGATTACCAAACGGGTAAGCAGCGGATGTTTGTATTGTAGAATATACTTATCAGGCTTACTACTCCGACTAGTAAGCCTGTTTTATTTATGTTTAATTGGAGAATTAAAGAATAAAATAAATAGATTAAATGAAAGCATTAAACGAAATGGCAAGCAAGAAATACGACAATGGAGGAAAGTTGAAGCTGGCTATTCAAAAAAGTGGCAGACTGAATGATGACAGTATGAAACTGTTGAAAGAATGTGGTATAGACATAAGTAATGGCGTAAATAAACTGAAGGCCGATGCCAATAATTTTCCATTAGAAGTATTCTTTTTGAGAGACGATGATATTCCGCAGTATGTAGAAGATGGTGTGGCAGACATTGGTTTTGTAGGGGAGAATGTGGTGTATGAAAAAAAGAAAAAAGTAGTAGAAGTAGAGAAGCTTGGCTTTGGTAAATGTAGATTGAGCATAGCTGTTGGGAGAAATGAGCACTACACTGATGCGCAATTTTTGCAAGGGAAGAAGATAGCAACTTCTTATCCGGTAATTGTACAAGACTTTCTGGATAAAAATGGTATTAAGGCTGACATACACGAGATAAGTGGAAGTGTAGAGATTGCACCTGGAATTGGTTTGGCTGAAGCCATCTGTGATTTGGTGAGTAGTGGATCTACCTTATTTATGAATGGACTGAAAGAGGTGGAAGTAATACTTAAATCGGAGGCCACTCTTATTAAGAATAAGCATTTGGGTGAAGCGCAGCAGCAACTGTTAGATAAATTGATTTTTAGAATTCAGTCGGTAAAGAAGGCTAAAAACAATAAATATGTTTTGCTGAATGCCCCTAACGAGCATCTAGATAAAATAATAGACTTGTTACCTGGCATGAAAAGCCCTACTGTTCTGCCTTTAGCAACTGCAGGTTGGAGTAGTGTTCATACCGTAATTAAAGAAAGTGACTTCTGGGATATCATAGAACAACTAAAGGAACTAGGTGCACAAGGAATATTGGTGGTACCGATAGAGAAGATGATTATTTAATTCAAATATGAAATATGAAATATGAAATGTATCCCATTTCATATTTCATATTTCATATTTCATATTTTATCTGCATGCTTGAAATAATAGATTTACGCGGCCTGACTACGCCTCCGGTTGGTGGCTGGAACATTGCACGTCCTGTATTTGACAATACAATTTTGCAACAAAAGGTTAAAAGCATTTTGGAGGATGTAAGACAAAACGGCGATGCAGCTATCGCTACTTATACCTCTCAGTTTGATCATGTTTCGTTAACTAATATTGCAGTATCACAAGAAGAGATAGACGAATCGGGGCGTTTATTAACGAATGAGTTGAAACAAGCTATACAAACAGCCGCAAATAATATCAGTGTATTTCATGAAAAACAAATAACAAAGATTGAAGTTATAGAAACGATGCCTGGCGTACAATGCTGGCGCAAGTCGGTAGGTATTGAGAAGGTGGGTTTGTATATTCCTGGAGGAACTGCCCCATTGTTTTCTACCATATTAATGTTGGGTATTCCTGCACAACTGGCTGGGTGCAAAGAGATTGTTTTATGCTCCCCCCCTAATAAAAAGGGTAAACTACATCCGGCTATATTGTATGCCGCATCCGTTGCTGGCATTACAAAAGTATACAAGGTAGGAGGCGTACAAGCTATTGGTGCATTGGCTTATGGTACCGAAACTATTCCTAAAACATATAAGGTTTTTGGGCCTGGCAACCAGTATGTGACTTGTGCAAAACAACTTATTCAACAAGAAGGTATTGCAATTGATATGCCTGCTGGCCCTAGTGAAGTTTGTGTGCTGGCAGACGAAACAGCTAATGCTGCTTTTGTTGCCGCCGATTTGTTGAGTCAGGCAGAACATGGTGTTGATAGTCAGGTTGTATTGGTTACTTGCGAGGAAGAAGTCATAAAAGAAGTTGTAACGGAATTGACTAGACAAGTTGCCCTCTTATCTAGAAGTGACATTGCATTGAAAGCTTTGGAGAATAGTAAGGCTATAATTGTAAAGAACGTAGAACTCGCCATTAATCTAGTAAATGAATATGCTGCAGAGCACCTTATTATCAGTTGTCAGTATGCATCGGAAATAGGGGAAAAGATAATTAATGCTGGTTCTATATTTTTGGGAAATTACTCTCCTGAAAGTGTGGGAGATTATGCTAGCGGCACGAATCACACGTTGCCTACTAATGGTTTTGCCAAGGCATATAGTGGTGTGAGTGTTGATAGTTTTGTAAAGAAGATAACTTTTCAGCATCTTACAAAAAAAGGATTAGCTAATATAGGCAATACTGTTATAGAAATGGCTACTGCTGAGGGCCTGGACGCACATGCGAATGCGGTGAAAGTGAGACTTTGTTAGTGGTTAGTGGTTAGTGGTTAGTGGTTAGTGGTTAGTTATAAACTAAACTTGACATTTATGTAATTAAATTTTCATTAATTCATTTAACAACTAATTACTAACCACTAATAACTACTTAATGTATTTTGCAATTTCATCGCTATCTGGTTCTACTTTACTTGGAAAGTAAGCAATCATTTTGCCATTCTCATCTAACAAAAACTTATTAAAGTTCCAACCAATCGTTGCATTTAATACCCCATTTTGTTCTTTACTTGTCAACCATTTATAGATAGGTGCGATATCATCCCCCTTTACACTAATCTTACTTGCCATTGGGAAAGTGACGCCAAAGCGAGCTTTACAGAATTGTACAATTTCTCCATCTGTACCTGGTTCTTGTTCGCCAAAGTTGTTGGCAGGGAAGCCCACAATTACAAGTTTTTCCTTATTAGCTTCATACAGCTTTTCTAATCCTGCATACTGACGTGTATATCCACACTGAGATGCGACATTCACTACTAATATCTTCTTTCCCTTAAACTTAGAAAAATCTATGATTCCACCATCAATACTTTTCACCTTAAACTGATGTATAGAATTGATTGAAATTATCTTAAAAGCACTTAATAGGGCTACTATTAGAATTGATAAAATGTATTTCATATTATTTGTTTTTAATAAAGACAAATATGACTGCGTTAAGTTGAGTGACATCTTCTAATTCAGACCAAAAAGTAACAATCCCTATTCCATATTCTGTCTTAACCATCTTTCAACTTCATCTAAAGTCATTCCTTTTCTTTTCGCATAATCTTCTACTTGATCAGGCTGAATTTTACCTACACCATAGTATTGACTTCGTGGATTGGCGAAGTACCATCCACAAACAGAGGAAGCAGGATACATGGCCAAACTTTCGGTAAGGGTAATACCAATACTTTCGGTAACATTCAACAAATCGAATAACTTATACTTCTCCGTATGATCAGGACATGCAGGATAACCTGGTGCAGGACGGATACCGAGGTATTTTTCATGAATCAGTTCATCATTGGTAAGATGTTCATCGGTTGCATACCCCCAATATTCCTTTCTTGTTTTAAGGTGTAAGCACTCTGCAAATGCCTCAGCTAACCTATCAGCAAGCGCTTGTAGCATAATCTTGTTATAATCATCCAAATTTGCTTCGAAAGCCTTTATGTGTGGTTCAATACCATCAATTGTTACTGCAAAAGCACCAAGATAGTCGTTAGTTGTTAGTGGTAAGTTGTTAGTTATCGGAGCGATAAAATCTGCTAGAGAGATGTTAGGCTGCCCTGGTGCTTTTTCTATTTGCTGACGCAAAAACTCAAGATGTACATACCGTTGACTGTCAACCGTTGACCGTTGTTCACTATGATCGACTTGGCGGTTATCGGTAAACGGTAAACGGTTAACAATGACGCTATCCCCTTCGCTTCCAGCTTCCCAGAAACCGATTGTTCCCTTTGCTGTTAACCACTTCTCGGTAATGATTTTATCTAGTAACGCATTGGCATCATTATATAACGTTATTGCTTCCTTACCTACTATTTCATCAGAAAGAATGGCAGGAAAGTTTCCATGCATCTCCCAAGCAATAAAGAAAGGCTTCCAATCGATGTATTGTCTTAATTCATTCAAATCAAAATCAGCAAAGACTTTAGTTCCAGTAAACTTTGGTTTAGCGGGTTGATAGGAAGCCCAATCTATATTTACTTTATTAGC
>CAISCV010000257.1 GCA_903883945.1 uncultured Chitinophagaceae bacterium
ATATTCATTTTTTAAAAGAAAAATATTCCTTCAAACACATTCCGTGTCTCAAATTCCCTTACTTTTGCCGCCATTTCCCAAAAGGCTCAATAAGTGCTCGTCTGTTCGAGACGCCTGTAGGGTGTAATCTTTATAATAAGATTATTTTTATGCCAAAAGTTAAAACAAACTCAAGTGCTAAGAAAAGGTTCAAAGTAACCGGCACAGGCGAAATTACATTTCAAAAGGCGTTCAAGCGTCACATTCTAACCAAGAAATCTACTAAACGCAAGCGTGCACTTCGCAAGAAAGGTATGTTGGGTTCTACTAACAAAGATTTCGTTATGCGTCTTCTAGCTTTAAAATAAAAAGGCTTCCCGAAGAAAAAAAGTAAACACATTTTAAAAAATTAATTAGTGGGTAATTCTACTAAGCAAAATTAATAAGTTATGCCACGTTCAGTAAACGCAGTAGCATCAAGGGCTAGGAGAAAAGGATTCTCGACCAAGCCAAAGGGTTTTATGGTAAACGTAAAAACGTATATACCGTTGCCAAAAACATCGTAGAAAAGGGTCTTACCTATAGCTATGTAGGTCGCAAGTTGAAGAAAAGAGAATACCGTCAGTTGTGGATTGCTCGTATCAATGCGGGTGTTCGTGCAGAAGGATTGACTTACAGTCAGTTTATCCACAAATTATCTGAAAAAGGTATCGATTTGAACCGTAAGGTATTAGCTGATTTGGCTATGAACAACCCTGAAAGTTTCAAAGCATTGGTTGATTCTGTTAAGTAAATAGAACAGTTATAAATAAATAAAAGCTGGAGTTTAATTGCTTCAGCTTTTTTTATGCCTAATGTGTTTCAATCAATTACATTTGCCTCCTTTAAAAGATTCACCACTAGGTATGCGATTATTTACACAAGAGACACAATGAGTTCAATATAATATTTCAGAAATCTTTGTAACCTCCGTATTTATTCTCTTCATGTTCCTTGTGGTAAGGATTTTAAAGTAATGTTTAATCAATTTATTTTCACGCATTAAACCAAGTTCTTAGATGAACAATTCTTACACCTCATTGGTGAATCAAACTTTCCACTTTCCGCAGGAAGGTTACAAGTTAAATGATGAAGGGTATCTGATGTTTAATAATGTAGACGTCAAAGCCCTTATAGACAAGTACGGTACTCCCCTAAAGATTACCTATTTACCCAAAATTGGGATGCAGATAAACAAGGCGAAGGAAATGTTCGACAAAGCCTTCAAGAAACATAAATACGAAGGAACTTACAACTATTGTTACTGCACCAAAAGCTCTCACTTCTCCTTTATTGTAGAAGAAACTTTGAAACACCAGATTCATTTAGAGACGTCTTTTGCTTATGATATCGAAATTATCAACCAGCTTTATCTAAAAAAGAAGATTAATAAAGAGACCTTTATTATATGTAATGGCTATAAGCAGAAGTCTTACACCAATCGTATTGCACGTCTCATCAACAGTGGCTTTAAGAATGTAATTCCAATATTAGACAATAAAGAGGAACTAGATGCCTACCGAAAGACGGTAAAAGCGCCCTTCAAATTAGGAATCCGCGTAGCAGCGGAAGAAGAACCTTCTTTTCCGTTCTACACTTCTCGCTTAGGTATCAGACCGCGTGACATCCTAGAATTTTATGTGGATGAGATTGAGGGCTTCGAAGACAAGTTTCAACTAAAAATGCTTCATATATTCTTAAACAAAGGCATTAAAGACGATATATACTACTGGAGCGAGCTGAATAAGGTCATCAACTTATATTGTCAGCTAAAGAAAATCTGCCCTGAGTTAGATTCTATCAACATTGGCGGTGGGTTCCCTATTAAACATTCCCTTGGTTTCGATTACGATTACCAGTTTATGATCAACGAGATTGTGGGTAACATCAAACGTGCCTGTAAGAAGGCCAAAGTTGCCATGCCTCACATCTTCACCGAGTTCGGCAGCTTTACCGTTGGTGAAAGTATGGCGCATATTTACAGCGTAATTGGTCAGAAAGTGCAGAATGACAGAGAGTGCTGGTATATGATCGACTCTTCCTTCATCACGACCCTTCCGGATACGTGGGGGATTGGCGAAAAGTTTCTGATGCTGCCGGTAAATAAGTGGGACAATGAGTACCATCGGGTGGTTTTGGGCGGTATCACCTGTGATAGCCATGATTATTACGATAGTGAGGAACACATCAACGAAGTTTTCCTTCCAAAAATTACCAATAACTATAAAGGAGAAGAAGAAAGTAACAAAGAGCCCTTATATGTAGGTTTTTTTCACACAGGTGCCTATCAAGACCAGATAAGTGGCTATGGTGGCATCAAACACTGCCTGATTCCTTCGCCTAAACACATCATTATTGAGTACAATAAGCAGGGTGTTCTAGAAGATTGGGTATATGCTAAGGAACAATCTGCCCAAAGCATGCTGAAGATATTGGGTTATCTCAAATAAGTATAATCATTAACACAGAGAAAGGGAGCTACTTCACGGTAGTTCCCTTTTTTATTTTACAACAAGTACTATTTTACAGCTTTTTATAGTTTATATATCACTGAATGGTTAATAAAAGTGCAACTAAACCTTCTTTCCAACTAAAAAAAGAAATAATTCCGGATGATCCGTTTAACTTTTTGGAGAATAACAAGTCTTTTGTGCGTTAAAATATATTTATGAAACAACTAAGTCTTGCTATTATTACCCTTTCATTGGGTTTGGGGCTGAATGCCATCGCACAAAACGATAGTGCCTTACATAAACAGTATCTTTTCCAGAACACGAACGTATCCTTTGAGAAGCGTGCTGCCGACCTGGTTAGTCACCTTACGTTGGAAGAGAAATTAGCTTTGATGCAAAACAATGCAAAGCCCGTTCAGCGGCTAGGAATACCTGCCTATGAATGGTGGAATGAGTGTTTGCATGGTGTGGCAAGGGATGGCATTGCAACGGTATTTCCCCAGGCTATTGCGCTTTCGGCTATGTGGAATCCTTCTCTTGTTTATAACATTTCTGATGCTATCTCCACAGAGGCTAGGGCTAAATATGAAGAACATATCAGAAAAGGGGAGCGTAAACGGTATGAAGGATTAACTTTCTGGACACCGAACATCAATATATTCCGTGATCCGCGTTGGGGTCGTGGACAAGAAACCTATGGTGAAGATCCTTTTTTGACTGCCCGCACCGGAATTGCTTTTGTACATGGGTTGCAAGGAAATGACCCCCAATATTTTAAAACAATAGCAACTGCTAAACACTATGCTGTGCATAGCGGCAGCGAACATAACCGCCACATATTCGATGCGGTAGTGAGCAAGTCGGATATGTTTGACACTTATTTACCTGCTTTCGAAAGCCTTGTAAAAGAAGGCAAGGTATACAGCATAATGGGTGCCTACAACAGTGTAAATGGCGCTCCCGCCTGTGCCAATAAATTTCTTTTAGACACGGTTTTACGCCAGAAATGGGGATTCAAGGGCTATGTGGTATCTGACTGTGGCGCAATAGGAGATATTTTTAAAAATCATCACTTCGCTAAATCCCAATCCGAAGGTTCTGCTTTGGCAGTAAAGGCCGGTTGCGATCTTACTTGTGGTAATGAATATATGGAAATGGAAACTGCTGTAGCCGATGGCACTATTACCGAAAAGGAACTGGACATCTCAGTTACCCGATTGATGTTAGCCTTGTTTAAATTGGGTATGTTCGATAATGATTCCCTGGTTAGCTACAGCAAGATTCATTTTACCGAAAATAATACACCCGAACATGATGCACTTGCCAAGAAAGCGGCAATGGAAAGTATGGTTTTGTTGCAGAACAAAAGTAAACTATTGCCCCTCAATACCCTTGCTGGTACAAAAACAACAATTGCCGTTGTTGGGCCTTTTGCCAATGACAAGACTGTCCTGAATGGCAATTACAACGGAACACCTGCTGCACCTGTAACCTTTTTGGAAGGAATAAAAAAGAAACTAGGAAACAACGCAACCATCATTACCAATAATTTTATTAAGAAGCCCGAAAAAAGCTATGCCTCTGATGCAAACAGAGACGATAGCATTGCAAAAACCGTGGATGCTTGTAAGAATGCCAGCCTGGTTATTTTCTGTGGGGGCATAGACGCTACCGTAGAAGGTGAGGAAAGTAAGATTGACTTGAAAGGATTTTACAAAGGAGACAGAATCGATTTGAATTTACCCGAAGTGCAATTAAAAACCCTGAAGGCTTTGAAGGCGGCAGGAAAGAAGGTGATATTGGTACTGACCAATGGTAGTGCTTTGGCACTGAACTGGGAAAATGAAAACCTAGATGGAATCATCGAAGCGTGGTATCCCGGACAACAAGGAGGCAATGCATTGGCTGCAATATTAACCGGGGCGTATAATCCGTCCGGACGCTTGCCAATTACCTTTTATAAATCAGAAAAAGACCTGCCCGAGTTCGAAGATTATAGCATGAAAGGACGTACCTATAAGTATTTCACGGGTTCTCCCTTGTATCCGTTTGGTTATGGTTTGAGTTACGCAACTTTCGAATACCAAAACATCCGTTTATCTAAACAAACTGCTATTGAATCCGATTCTATTACAGCAACTGTAGACGTAAAAAACACTAGTACGGTTGTGGGTACAGAAGTAGTAGAATTATATGCAAATGCAAAGGGTATTTCTGCTTTCCGCCCTATAAAAACGTTGATTGGCTTTGCAAAAACAACTATTAAAGCAGGCGAAACAAAAAAGGTTACCATCAAATTTGGGGTAAAGGCTTTGAGGCAGTTTGATGAGGCAAAAGATGATTACACTGTCTATGCGGGTTTGTATGAAATTGGCGTAGGCGCATCGTCGGGGGATATTAAAACCGTTAGCCGCTTAGCTATTCATTAAT
>CAISCV010000258.1 GCA_903883945.1 uncultured Chitinophagaceae bacterium
ATCTTCCTTTTGCGCTTTATCCCTCAATATCTCTTTTGCATTATCTAAATAACGATGTGCCTCTATTATGTGTTTCATTTTGTAAAATTAAGGTATAAGTTTTAAGGCATAAGTCAATAAGATAAACACAATAAAAGCCTTAAAGAACAATAATGAACAGCCTAAACCATTCATTGGCACATTGGGGATTAAACTTTCTAGTTAAGATAACATCTTTGCAGATTAACAAATGACTATATGAAAATAATAAGAATAAGTTGCTTAGCCTTAGCGGGTGTTTTTCTTTCAATACACAGCTTCTCCCAGTCTATCCCTGAAATCTTTAAGTATTGGGCAAATGATACACTTGCTGCCAACGACCCTCGTTTGTTGGAACAACCAAAACGTAAGTTCACGGCAGATGAAGCATTGGATAATAAACTGAAATGGGCCAATCCATACCAAGAAACACTAGTACCTAACAGTGAAGGATTCGACTTTAGTAAGTTGGGTAAAGTGCCTGCTACGGGTGTGCATCCACGCATCTTCACTTCACCCGATGAGTTTGATGCCATCAAACAACGGTTGGAAACAACTAAGATGGGTAAGCAATTGATTGAGTTGGCAAATGACGCCCTTACAAAAATGGAAAGTGGAGAAGGTAGTTTGGGTAAGTATTATGCGATCCTTAAAACAAGAGAACCGCTTACTTCTGATGGTGTTGCCCCAAAGGAAATCGCTAATCTATTGGCGGTGGAAGGTTTGTTGGCACAAGTATATAACCACCATGCCTTGTCTACTGAAATTGGTTTTGCGTCTGCGAATTATCTTAGAAAGGTTTTAAGTGATATAGATTCTACGCCACAGAACCCTGCTAAACTTTTACAAGTAAAAGAGCCTTTGTATGGTAATGGCGATATTGCTAAACTGTTCGACTTTACTGCCGCAGGAATGACCACTACGGATAAGAAATTCTTTGTCGATTACTACACCAAAGCTACTTATGGTAAGTATGGTTTAGGTATGGAACTGCCACACCATTGGCGCAGATGGAATCATATTGCCATGTCTATTTGTTATCCATTGTCTATATTGGCAGTTGAAAATGAGAAGGGGTACGATAAGCGCATCTTCGAAAGAGGTAAGGAAGTGGTGAGTGATTATCTTACCTATTCCTACACTGCCAAGGGGATGAGTTCGGAAGGTATCGTTTACACTTTTGGTCAGTTCCCCAACGACTTATTGGCAATGGCGGCTATTGCCCGTAGAGACAAGACCTATAACACCTTCACCAATCCACATTTCAGGGCTATTCCTGATTGGTTAATCAATGCCTTAGATCCCAATCCTGCTGCTTTGTGGAGTTCGCATGGAGATACAGGTACTACTTCCGAAGTGCCTTGGTTGATGATGATGATCATGAAATACTTCTTTCCTACTGATGCTAAAATCGATTATGTCTATGCCAATTCACTACAAAAAGACATCAAACAAGTACCGGATGTGGCTGCATTTGTATTCTGTACCGATCCAGAAGTAAAGGCTTCCGATTACAATGGGGTGCCTCCTATATCGATGCCACTTACTTATTTTGAGCCTACAAGGGGTAGTCTGATTGCCCGTAACAAGTGGGATAAGAATGGTATTCAGTTTCAGTTCGATGCCCGTCAGGATATGATGTACCAATCGCACGACCACTCCGACAGGGGCAGTTTTATGTTGGCTGCTAATGGGCGTGTTTGGGTTACGGATGGCTGGAGAAGTACCGAAAGCAAGTACCATTCTGTGGTTACGATTGACGGACATGGGCAAGGATACTTCGCTACACCCGCTACCTGGAAGAATTATTTCGATAGGCCTGAAGCCACCTTTGGTACTATCGATGCTTCGTATTGCTATGGGTGGAGCTGGCTGAAATCTGCTGTAGGCGATATAATGACTGGCAAACAAGTGGAACAACAATGGCGCGATGGGGTGTATGCACATACTGCCAACAACCTGAAACGCTACTATCCGGGTGTGTTGCCTGAGCGTGACCCATTGCGTAAAGTAGCAGACTTTTACAACGGCACGATGGAAACCAACCCGTTGATGTGGGCGGAAGATACCTGGCCCATGCGTTTGAAGAATTATCCGGTGGAATATGCTTTCCGCACAGCAGGATTGGTGAAGGGGAAGCACGATTATGTGCTGATAGTAGATGACATTAAGAAAGACGACAAGGAACACTTGTATGAGTTCGCGATGCCGATGCAGTTGGATGTAGAGGTAGTTTCTATTAAGCAATTGATAGATGTGAAGCAAGAATCTGGTGCTTTGAACCTAGGTTTTAATTCTTTTTCCGATGCAAGAACGCAAGGAGAATATGATGTGGTGTTGGGCGATAAACGCATGAAACGTAACATGGCTGAAGTAGAAGGTTTAGGCGGCGTTTTGAGTGCAGGCAAGTTTACCCCTCAAAAAGGCGACCCTCAATTGTTGGTAAGGGTATTGGAAAGTACCGAATCTGCGATACCTAATATGGAACCTAATCCTCGTTTAGAAACCTTCGAGAACATTAAAACAGAGGATATGCACCAGTTTTATCTACGTACTATGGATATTGCGAAGCGTTTGGTACTTCCTTCCCGTTCTGTTGCGCCCAACTTTAAGGTATTGTTATTCCCTTATTTGCAGGGAGAAGAAACACCCAAAACTTTGTGGAATGCAGATAGGACTGTGTTGACAGTTACTTGGAAGGATCAGAAAGATGTGTTCACTTTTACCAAAGCTGCTGACGGACATACGGTGACTAGGTTGGTGCGGGATGGGAAAGCAATCTTTTAGTGGTTAGTTGTTAGTGGTTAGTTTTTATTTTATTAGACATCAAAGGGTGTTGGTTGAGTTGCGGCAGCCTATTTTGTGTGTATAAGGTGCTATCAGGGTATGTGAAATAGTTGTTAGTGGTTATTTGTTGGTGATTAGTTATTAGGCATCAAAGGGTGTTGGGTAAGTTGCGGCAGCCTTTTTTGTGTGAATAAGGTGCTATCAGGGAATGCAGGTGTTGCCATCAGGGTGTGCAGAAAAATGATAGCGGTATGTGAAAAAGTGTTAGGGGTATGTAGTTATTACCATCAGGGTAGGCGAAAAAGTGTTAGCGGTAGGCAGAAAAATGATAGCAATGGGCAGAAAAATGAAGAAAGTAATGGCTGGTAGAGGTAAGGGACTACCTAAAAGTTTATGAATGAGTAGCATTAAATTATTTTATGACAGATAGCGGTTATTTCATCACAGATAGCGGTTAATTTACAATAGAATCTATTCCTGGCGTCAAGGGGGAGTATGAATGGAAGAAGCTAGCAAAAGAAGGTCTAGCAGGTATTTATAAATAGACGAATAGGGTGCAATCATTTTCATTATACAATCATTCTGATACAATACTACAAAGGGCATTATTGTAAAGGTGATAAGGTTCTGCACACAGCTGCTAATACGGATAAAACATTTTCTACCATTTTAATAGAATTTATCAATCACTAGGTATAACTCATATTTTTGCATCTTATTGTTTTTGTAATAAGTATGATTTTATTCCATATTAATAAACAAATAACCACCCTAATCATCCTGTTACTAATGGGCGTTGCCACTGTCAGTTTATTTGATTATTGCAGTCCAAAGTCTTCTGCTGAAGATGCCATTACTAAAGAACCCAATGCATTTGTGGGTAATGATGCTTGCAGGTCGTGCCACCAGCGTGAGTATACGCTTTGGAAACAGTCTGATCACTTCAAAGCAATGCAACTACCCAATGATAGTACGGTGGTGGGAAACTTCAACAACACTACTTTTCATGCAGATGGGGTTTCGTCTTCTTTTTCTAAAAAGGATGGTAAATACATCATCAATACCGAAGGAGCCGATGGTAAGAACCACGATTACGAAGTGAAATATACCTTTGGGTACTTCCCTTTGCAGCAATATCTGATAGAAACAGGTGCTGGTAAACTGCAAGCAACAAGATTAAGCTGGGATGCCAGACAAAAGAAATGGTTTCACCAGTATGCCGGACAGAAGATACCTGCGGGTGATTGGCTGCATTGGACAGGTAATGCCCAAAACTGGAATACGATGTGTGCGGAGTGCCATAGTACCAACCTGCAAAAGAATTACGACATCAATTCGAATACCTATCATACTACTTTTAATGAAATAAATGTAAGTTGCGAATCGTGCCATGGGGCTGGAAAGCATCACATTACCTACATACAAAGTGAAGGGTATAAACAAGGCAATAAGGTAACGCATTCCTATCTGGAAGTGGGGCCTAGGTCATCTGCATTGGAACATATTCAAACCTGTGCGCCTTGTCATTCTGTTAAGACAAATATTTCTGCTGATAAAATCAACAGTAAAGACTTTTTAGATAACTATATCCCTGCCATTCCTACCACAGAACGTTTTTATGCAGATGGACAGATGCGTGATGAAGATTATAACTACACCAACTTCCAAGAGAGTAAGATGTTTGCACACAATGTAAGCTGCAATAGCTGTCACAATCCCCATTCGGGTAAGCTAGTTCTTACGGGTAATCAGGTTTGTTTGCAGTGTCATGCGCCTTCTTTTAATACGCCTGCGCACACTTTTCATGCAGAGACTACAACGGGTACTACCTGTGTAGGTTGCCACATGCCGTCTTTAACCTACATGGGTAATGATATTCGCCACGACCATAGTTTCCGGGTACCACGACCCGATTTGTCGGTTAAGTATGGTACGCCCAATGCCTGCAACAATTGTCATAAAAACAAGCCTGCAGTTTGGGCAGAAGCTGCGGTGAACAAATGGTATGGCAACAAACGTAAGTATCATTTTTCCGAAGACTTAATAGAAGGATCACTGTTGCACGAAGGGAGTGAGGGTCATTTATTAAAGCTATTGTCAGATACCGCTGTGCCTGCTATCATTCACGCTACTGCTGCTAATTATTTAGGAAATATCCCTACCGATCATAGTACCAATGGCTTGCTTGCCTGCCTAAAAGATGGTAATGCACAGGTGAGGTATGAGGCCTTGAGAAGTTTAGAGAATCATCCAAGTAGTAAATGGTTGCAACAAGCCTTGCCCCTTTTGAATGATAAGGTAAGGGCGGTAAGGATTGCCGCTACCCTTCTGATTCAAACAGTAGGAGAGGGGAATGTACCTCAAGAATACAAATCGCAGTTAGCACAAGCTAAGGGGGAAGCAGAAAACTATGTATTGCACCAGGCGGACTTTGCACATGGAAACATACTGATTGGAGATTATTATCATGCCAACAATAACCTGCCCCAATCGGAACGCTTTTATAAACGGGCCTTGCAAAAGGACAGCTTGGCTAGTCTTGCACGCCTGAGTTTGGCAACGGTTTATAGTGCCGAAAACAAGAATGACGAAGCATTGAAAGTGTTGCAATTAGTAGTGAAGATGGATGATAAGAATGATGATGCCTGGCATAGCATCGGGTTGTTGTATGTAGAAATGAAGCAGAAAGATCAAGCAAAGGCTGCTTTTGAAAAGGCTGTAAACCTTCATTCACACAATATTAGGCTTTATTATAACTATGGATTGCTATTGCAGCAAGAAGGAAATACAGCCAAAGCCATCAATATCTTTCAAAAGGGTTTGTCTGTACAGCCCAATAACGAATCGTTGTTATATGCCCTCATCTTTACGTATGTCAATAACAAACAAGCGTCAGCGGCCGAAGGATATGCACAACGATTGTTTGGTTTAGATCCCGACAACGAACAGTATCAACAGATATATCAGGCATTTCATTTGAAATAAGTAAACATTCGGGTGAAGGATATACTTGTTACTTTTTTTGCATTTGTTGGTGTTCCGAACAGTAACAAGGGCTAAAAGTACAATATAACTGCCAGATTTAGGTTTAGCAATGCCCTCTATTCAAGTCTTAATAACGAGCAGTCCATTACGGAGTCATGCACTAGACCCCGACATTCATGGGCTAGATGGGGCCCTGTGCTTTTGAATAGGTTGAAGCAGTAAAATTGCAGAGCGAGCCCCTAACTGATTTTCTTCATTAGGCCTCTCCCATAAATTATGTTACCAAACATTGACAAAATACCTTAACGAATCCACACGCGAAACGCGCGCGTTAGCCCTAGTAGATATTTGCGAGTCAAGTGGACTAGCTAGGGATTTGATATAAGATAGTTGTTACATTGTTGTTGGAAAGTTTTAATTTCTACTCTGGTTTGTACGTTTCCCAATATTCTTTTGGTGTTACTATTTTAGTTTCTTTATAACTAGAGAAGGTAAAGTCTGTTGTATTTCCAGTTATCACAAAGTCTGCCTTACATTCATCTGCTAATTCTAAAATCATATTATCGTCTTTGTCCGAAATAAGATTAAGTTTTATGGTTGGCTTAAATTTTATTGATTTAGCTTCTATGTCAGCGAGTAAAGATTCTGCTTTTAAAAGGAAGTCTGGAAACTTAGAGAATTTTGGTCTTGCTAATACTTCATAGTATTCTGTAAATAACTCATCAGAAATACAAAGTTGAAACTTGTTTTCAATAAAAAAATCATTGATAATTAAGTATGGATAATTTCTCTGAATTAAAGAGGAAACAATAACATTGGTATCAATTACTATGTTTTGCATTTTGTCTTACAGCTTTAACTTCATTAGTAATTTCATCCATTGTCATTGTAGAAAGACCATATTTGCTGGCAAGTTCTATACACTTACTCAGGTTTTGTTTGGAAAGTTCTTTACTTACAATTTCAATAAACTCTGTAAAACTCAATTTATCATTCTTAATACCAAACTTGCTGTATTCAATATCCGAAATAGAAATGTTTAGCGTTCTCATTATTCCTAAATTTATTTGCTCAAATATACTTGTTTACTTTTTGAAGTGGACATTTCTATTTCTAGCACTCGCTGTTACCACACGCGTTTCGCGTGTGGATTCGCTACAATAAATACCTCTCCCAAATTATGTTACTACACATTGACAAAATATCTGAGCGAATTCACACGCTACAAGCGTGCGGTAGCCCTAGTAGATATTTGCGAGTCACGTGGACTAGCTAGGAATAACTACCAAAGAAAATGGTCTCTTATTTTTTCTATAATAATAAATACAATAGGAGGTACAAATATTCCGATAATAATACCATTACTACCGAAATAGATTCCAAGTGAAACAATAATAATAACCCAAATTATTGAAGGTAACCAATTAAAAAAAAGTTTTTTTAGCCCACCTGCATTTTTTGATGATTCTTTTAAAATTATGATGGGTAGCCCAATTATAAATAAAGTGAATAACAAACCTAAAATCTTTAATGATACATTGTATGTCTCATTTACAAATTTAAAGCCTCTCAAAAATTTACTTATTTTTCCATTATAAGTATCCTCATCTAAAGTATTAAAAAAATACAATTCCAAAGCAAAGAAAAAAAACCATAATCCTCCGACGATACAAACAAAAGCAATTGCCCAATCTTTTATTTTATTAAATACTGATTTGTGTGCATCATTCATAATTCATTATTTTTACGCCGATGTTCTATCTAGTTTGTAAATATAATATGCAAGGAATAGATTCACTCCACTTTTTAAGATGTTGGAGAAGAACACCAACATCGGCGGCAAAATGTGGAATAACTGCCTCACCCGTTTTGTATCTGCCAGACATATTTCTTTTTTGGGCAAGGTAGGTTGTAATGTGTTTTATCTTAGAACCTGTTCATAATCTTCTAACTAAGATTGCAATAAAAGCGAGTACCATGAATTGTAGGCTATGGTTGAGTTTTCGTTCACAGTTCTTCCATAGTCTCCTGCATTTATCAAGCCAAGCAAAACAACGCTCCACAACCCA
>CAISCV010000259.1 GCA_903883945.1 uncultured Chitinophagaceae bacterium
ACCTTATTACGCAAATCTGTACTGTTGCGTAGGGATAATAATTCTTCCCTGTCACCATCACTCAAGATAACCCTTCGACGTATCATAATATCGTTTATTATATTAACGATATTCTTTCCAATTTATTTAATTTACAATGTACTAACTAACAAGTCTATTTACTGCGGAATTTGTTCTGACCAAATGCAATTCCCTAATAAGTCATAATAGGTACAAGACATTTCATCGATAGAAACAACCCACTTTTCAATTCCCGTTTCAGCACAATGCCTGCAAAAGACAAAATAGTCAGTTTCTCCTTGCTGATGTTTCTTTAAGTAATCCTCAAACTTTGTTTTGTTACTTAAATTGTTAATGATCAATTTATCATACATTGGCGTTGATGAAGTTTTAAAGTTAATTTCCCCTGAATAATCAGTATGACTGTCTACAACCCAAGTTTCAAATGAAGTAACTCCCAACGCTTTAATTTCTTTAATAAAAGAAGGAAAGTCAGCCCCCGACTTTACTTTGCTATGTGCCGATTTAATTTGTTCTACTGTAAACATTGTTTATTTTTAAATTTAAAAGTTTGTGGGCAGAGAAGACTCGAACTTCTAGGGGGTAGAGTACGCTTGAACCCTTTTCCTCGCCATAGCTGCCCATTTATTAATTTTCAAAAGCATTTTCATTCTTAATGTCTACTATTTTTCCTAGTGTTAGAGTCTGTACTACTAGGTCTTTTTCTAATAATTCTTTTATTTGCTGTTGTTTGGCTTTTGGATCTTGATTGATAGTATGATCTGCAATAACTCCGCTAAATTCCGTACGCAGCATACCACCATAGTAACCACAGCCATTTTTTTCTATTATATCTATTAAGAATCTTGTAATAAACTTGTCTTCCTCTTCATCAGACAATTCCTCTTTAAAGATAATATTAATTTCAAATCCATACTCTGTAAACTCTTTTACCTTCAATTTCTTTCGTAATCTCTTTTACATATTTTGTTTTTATTCTTCTTCATAATCTCCCCGTCATTTCGACCTTAGAAGAAATTTCATTGTACTATTAACCTTCTAATACTCGGCTAGATTTCTCCTAAGGTTACAATGACGTGATTTTAAACTTTATAAAATACACATCAAAAATAAGCCTGTCAGACTGAGCTTGCCGAAGTCGGGATAATATGTTTAACCTGTTTGCTCTTCGACAAGCTCAGCGTGACAACCTTTTTGATTTTCGTTATGAACATCACGTCATTCCCATTTTTTTCTGGTGCGCCAGATGAACCATTCGATAAGACGCACCCACTCACTCCTCTTTTTTATATCCTTCGAAGTAATAAGATTGTTCTATTCCTTTAATGATAATTTCTCTATTGTTTATGTCGGTTGTTAAATGCACCTCTAGTAATACACGAAGTTCCAAATCGTTTATGGGGCTACGTTCCATGGCTTGCATATAGCGTGTTTTATCCACCAATTGCCAGTTAACTACTTTACTCAATCTTTTCTTTAAAATCATATCCAACCATATCCGCATACTCCTTCCGTTGCCTTCCATAAAAGGATGTGCGATGTTCATTTCTATGTATTTCGCAATAATTTCCTCGAAGTTGTTTTCGGGCATTTGTTCTATTTTAACTAATGCCTCCTTTAGATACAAAGCATTGGCAAACCTAAACCCTCCTTTAGCAATGTTTTGGGTGCGTATTTTACCCGAAAAAGGGTATAGATTCTTAAATAGATAGTCGTGTATCTGTTGTAACCCCTTGGTAGTACCTATTGCTAGTTTATCTATGTCGCCTCTTTCAAACAATCGGTAGGCATTTTCTAAACTTAGCTTATCTATGTTTTTCATCTTCTCTTGTGTTTAATCTATCAATCTCTCATCGGGATTCCTACTTGTATGAAAGATGGCATAAACAACTATTGTTTTTCCGAGTATTTCGTAAATTATAATGTAAGGGAACTTATTAAGTAGTATTCTTCTAAATCCATTTTCTAAAAAACTATAATAGGAAGGGTTGGTTACTATTTTTTTATACCCGGCATCCAGCTCATCTAAAAAAGATTCTCCTAGCCCTTCAAGTTGAATTTCGTACCATGAGTAGGCATCTTTTGCCATCAATATGGCTCTAGGTTTTAGTAGTAGTTGATACAATTAGTCCATGGTTTTATTTCCCCTTATTATTTCCTTGGCTTCTTCCCAATTGTACGATTTAGATGCCCCGTTTAGGTGGTTCCTTTTTTCGTCTTCCAATATTTCCAAATGCTTTGGGGTGCAATTGAAAGTTGCTTTCTTCGCTATCTCATCTTCCAATAGCAAGTACATGCCTTTTACTTTTTTGTCGTCGGCATCTGCAATGTATTCGTGCAGTTTTTTCCTTATTCCTACTGTTGTCATGAGCTATTATTAAAATTGGTTGGAAAGATACTTTTTTCTTTTCATGTACAGTAAAAGATACTTTTTTTTATTTTTCTCTAAACTAACCTTATCTATGTTTTTAATATTTTCTTGTGTTTAATAAAAAGTATTGCATAGGTAGGTATTAAAATATCTCCCATTTTAGTTACGCCTCTTCTATTTAAATCTCAGCTAAACCCAGTAATTCGCTACAATCTACAAGGGCTACCGCATCGCCTTTGGCGTGTGGCTTCGATTAGATATTTATTTCCGGTAATCTTTCCTAAATCAGTACTTTCTCACCCAGCAATTCCCATCCATTCATAAAAGATGCAATAAATCCCCCAACAAATTAAACAAAGCAACAAAACCCCGTAGAAATACGGGGTTTTTAGAAAAACAACTAGCTGTTTTCCTAATTTTTCCCTTTTATGGGTAATGAGGGATAGACAGCGAATGCACACACTCAAGGCGATGCACTAGCCCTTGTAGATTTTAGCGAGTGACGTGGACTAGCTGTGACGTGAACTAGCTGTGAAATTTTGAAGAAATCAGGGTAAGGTAATATGAATACTTCTATTTCTTGTCTCAAGAGGGTCTCCTTCTTGAAATACACGTTCTATAATATGACCTGTTGCAATATCTCTAAGTGTGATGGTTATTTCTTTTTGACATCCTGGGAAGGGGTCGTTATGAATCTTTGGAAAGTTCCAGCATTTACGTTTTGGTTTATCACTATCAATAATATTGCCTAAATTGTTTTTTCGAGACCCAGCATAAGCATTTGCCAATTGGGCAGTAAAATCTACAATTTCATTATTTGTCATATTCCGTACACTAACATTGTCAATTTGATATTGTGGCATAATAATAATAATTTGTAAAGCTACACACCACACTTTTAATTACCTAATATAGCTAAAACCTTCCATTCACCTCTTCATACAGTTTTATCAGTTCCTTCCTGAAATTCCAATCAAACTGATCCGGTTCAATAGTTTTAAAAATAGTAGTTGCTTTTTGATTGTCTCTTTTTTCTAAAAGACAAGCCACATAATAAACCTTCAAATTGTTCCAGTTCAAATACCCTGCGTGACCAAGTACTATCTTATCTTGTTCTATAGTATTAATCAACTCAAGTATTTCATCGAAAGAATTTGTCTTAAATAAATATTGCGTTAGAAAAAGAATACAGGTAATATAATCCCCATGGTCTTTCTTGGTTTCAAGATATTTTTCTAGGTCTTTAAAAATAGTTTCTCGATTATCTACTTCTTTTATCCATTGCACCCCAAACCAACGCATGGCAAGGATGTGGTGGTTTTCCCAAAATATACTTTCTACTTTATTAAGCTCTTTACAATGTACGCTTGCATCTATTACTTGTGTAGCTTTTATAAGATGATAGAATATTTCTTTCTTCCTATCGCCTTTGCTCCCTTTATAATAATTATCCAAAAGCTGATTGTAATAAACTTCATTGGGTTGTACAAACCATTCAACAAAATAATCCCTATTATAATTTAGGCTGTGATAATACTCAATAGCAATTGTTTGTAGCCATTCATTCTTTAATACCAACAACCCTAATAGCTGAATAATGTAATAAGTTTCGTAATTGTACTTCTCATCATCAAAAATATTTGTAAATTCAAATATCCTATTAAAGAACTCAATATCCTTTTGTGCGAACTTAATAAGAATGACTTCTTTGAATATCTGAAACACAATGGCACGCTTTTCAAGTGTAGTAACCTTCTCTTTCAAATCCTCAAAACCAATCTTCTCTTCTAAGCAAGCCATTGGTATAAAACGAAGTCTTTGGTCGCATTCTGCTAAGTATTTATCTACGAAGTCGAACCAACCCAGCCCAGAAACATACACTGTAAAGCTAGATAAGTAATTAGGTGAAACCATTCCTTTCTTTACTCCAAACAACCTCAGAACAGTTTCAATTGATATATTTAAAGTAGTTGCTTTAAGAAAGCTCTCGGCTTCTGCTTTATTATTTATTGCCCCCCCATATTTAGAAATAACACATTTTCTTAAATGTGCTAAATGTTCTTCTTTGGGTGGATGATTGACAATACTCATTAAGTGTTCTTTTTATAAATTCAGACAATTCATTTGCCCTCATTTGCTTTTGGTGTTGGTTGTTGAGCATTCTACTTTTGCTCTCGTAAACGCAAAATTATGGTTACA
>CAISCV010000260.1 GCA_903883945.1 uncultured Chitinophagaceae bacterium
CAATGACCCTAAGGGTTGGAACTTAGTGGGTAATCCATACCCGTCCCCCATTAGCTGGACCGCCTTGCGTGCCTTAAACTCCGATTTATTTGCTAGTGACGATGCCTGTTACCTGTGGAAAGCTTCAGGGAAAGGAATAGATGGTATATGGTCTACCTATGATGGTAATGTAGGTGCAAATGTTAATGGATCTGGAGATGTTATCAACTCCTCATTGGGCTTCTTTGTATACGTAGACAAAAGTGGTACGTTGAAGTTTGATAACAGTGTACGAACCTACAATTACCTAAGCCCAGAGATATTTGGTACGAAGTCAGCAACAACCAATACCCTAAGGCTCTCTATTAAGGATGACGTAGCAGGTACAACCGACGAAGCAGTGGCTTATACGAATTACAAAGCAGGGTATGCTAGAAAGATAGCACAGCCCGAAGGGGCAACCAATGCCACAATAGCGTTTGAGGTAGAAGGGAAGAAAGCAGCTATCAACAAATTGACAGCCATAGACAGCAAAACGGAGTTGCCGATAACCATCAGTACGCCAAAAGCGGGGACGTACACTTTAGCGATTAATACAAAGAATTTCAACCTGCCGGTTTACCTGAAGGATGCAGTAACAGGAACGTACACCGATTTGTCAGTAGCAACCACTATCACTACAAGTGCTAAGGAAACAATAGGAAGATATAGTCTGGTATTTAAGCAGCCAACCGTTGACCGATTACTATTGACTGTGTATCCAAACCCAAGTAAGAATACTATTATTGTAAATGGAAGTCATATAGCTTCTGTTCAGGTGGTAGACAATGTGGGTAAGGTAGTGAAGGTTGTTTCGTTGAAAGATGCTAATAATCCTACTTTGAATGTAGGAGGATTAGCAACAGGTGCTTATCATTTACATGTACAAACAACAGATGGTAAGGTAAGCACTATTGGCATGGTGAAGGAATAAATAAACTTTAGATTTGACAACTTTAAGAAAGTTGTCAAATCTTTCATTAACTAAACAATAAAACAAAAGAGATGAAAAAACAACTGGTACAATCAATCATATTATTGGGCAGTATGCTGCTGACAACGACAATTATCTTCGCAGGCCGCCATACTCCTCCGGGTGGAGGTGGTGGTGCACCTATCGATGGTGGTTTGAGTTTGTTGATTGGTGCGGGTGCCTCTTATGGCATCAAAAAGCTGTATAAGAAGAAAGAAAAGAATACTGATATTAAATAGGGAGATGCTATTGATTGGTTTTAAATCAATCAATATCCCCTAACATTCTCCTATTAAGAAGTGCAGTTATTACCTATGCGGGATGACTGCACTTTTTTGTTCTGTTTATATCTGCAATGAGATAATAACTATAACATTTTCTTCCCAAACAACCTTTGTATTCTATTGCTGTTAGTAACTATCTAAAATAATTACTATGGCAAAATATCTGGTTGTGGGGGCTTCTTCGGGCATTGGCCATGCGTTGGCTATGCAACTATCTGCAAATGGGCATACCGTTTACGCCACCTATTTTAAGAATGAGACGGCTGCAACAAGTGCTAATCTTAGCTTTCATTCGTTGAATGTATTAGATGAAAATATCTCGTTAGATTTTCTTCCCGAAACCATCAATGGCATTGTTTATTGTCCGGGAAGTATCAACCTAAAGCCATTCGCCAGGATTAAACCCGAAGATTTTGTGAGCGATTATCAGTTGCAGGTAGTGGGTGCTGTAAAGGTTATACAGGCAGCGCTGCCTAAGTTGAAAGACGCTGACAATGCTTCTATCGTTTTGTTCTCTACGGTGGCGGTACAGTCCGGTCTTAACTTTCATTCCTTGGTGGCTTCTTCCAAAGGAGCTATTGAAGGACTGACGAGGGCTTTGTCTGCTGAGTTCGCCCCTAAGATTCGGGTTAATTGTATTGCACCTTCTCTCACCGATACCCCACTTGCTGCTTCTTTATTGAATACCGATCAAAAGAAAGAAGCCAATGCCTTACGCCATCCTTTGAAAAGAATTGGTACCGCAACTGACATAGCCAATATGGCTGAGTTTCTGTTGTCGGATAAGTCGGGATGGATTACCGGACAAGTCTTACATGTAGATGGCGGCATGGGAAGCATCAAATTATAACTATGGACTTTTTAGATGCACGTTGGGAGAACCTGATTATGGCTAATTACGCCGTGAATCCATCAGTTTTGCATCCTTTTCTACCCAAAGGAGTAGAACTAGATACTTTTAAAGGGAAAGCTTATGTTAGCTTGGTTGGGTTTATGTTTAAGAATACGCGGCTCTTTAAAGTGCCGATACCTTATCTTGGAACTTTCGAAGAAATAAATC
>CAISCV010000261.1 GCA_903883945.1 uncultured Chitinophagaceae bacterium
CACCCATCTCATCAATCATCAAATAGGTACCGTCAATAAATACAACATCCGGATTAAGATTTTGAATTTTAGAAGCAACGCTGGAAACCGTTGCACCGCCATCAGAGTTAACTAAATAAAAAGGTTCAGGGGAATTACCAACTGTCTCAAGAACTTTTTTAACACGGCTTTCTTCCTCTGAAGTAAGCCCTCCAGCAATCCATCGACTATAAGAAATACGTGAGCGCATAGCGTCGTAACGCTTTAGCTGCTCATCATTTGTCATCTCAAAAGACATAAACATAGGAACTTTATGTTGCATATGCATATTTAACGCAATTTGCAAAGCAAGAACAGATTTACCTGTTTTAGGAGGAGCAACAATTACAATTAATTGACCGGGCTGTAAACCATTTGTAACAGTATCCATAGTTGGAAATCCGGTAGGTATGCCAAGAAGCCCAGGATTTTCTTTACGCCATAAATAGTCATCCCAACGAGCCATTGTGTTTTTAGTAAGGTCAACCCTTCTAACTCTTTCAAATTTTCAGCCTTAGCCTTCACAGAATAACTGACAGATAGTTTTTGCAATGTATTGATTGATTGGATGGTAGTATCAAGTATAGTTTTATCGTTTGATATTTCTTCCTCGAAAGTATCGATTTCCTTAACAACCTAGTAATATTTTTCACAATTTAGCAACTTCGAGACTTCTTGGTAAAAATTTACACAAATTCAGAATCATTTTTCTAAAATTAAAAAAGATGAACGTAAAATCCAACAAATAATATTTAAAACTAAACGATTGAATGGAAGAATTTTTGGCTTGAATGAAGATAATCTGTTTGTTAAAATATATAACCCACCTTCTCACTCATCTTTATTATTGCATTCAGAATTTTCAATTTTAATAATCCGCCGCCAAAAATATTATTGGATGCAAAATGTTCTGTACTTTATCGGGTATTCATGGTCAATTAAGTTTGTACCGCGGAGCCTGGGGAAGTATGTCACTGCGAAATCGCTTAGACCATTTCCGTTCTCGAATGGTGAGCATATCACTGGTCATGTGAGAAACTCAACAGGCGTGCATAGAAACCCTGACCCAGTGCCTCGCCTCCGCATATATACTTCTTGTATAATTATACTTGTATACTTGTATATAATTTGGAGACTTTTTAATTTTCTATCGTCCTTGGCAAGCATTAATCCTACCTGACGTGTTGGCAGTGAATAATATAGGTGATAACAAAATATTACCTTTTACATAAAAGTTTAGTTTCAGTATAAGAACAGATGTCTAGGATCTAGGAATATTTATATTATGTTTGTTACTTATATCTAATGCAATTTTATGTAATGTAATGGTACTTCTCGTATTTTTAAAGCAACTAAACTCTTTTAACGCTATAAATATAAACAATTGGAAGTAACTTACTTCAAATGAGTGCAAAGTATTTCTCGGATGAATTTGTTGATGAGATTACCAAGACAGCGATTAAAAGTACTTCTTCAAAGAAAAATGGACGGTATGTACAGTGTAAAGTACATACATGTTCTCAAATTTCCTATTATGCGAAATATATTGAACTTGACAGTGGATTGGTCTTCTGGGCGAGGTTGAAGGGGTTTCCCGATTGGCCCGCGAGAATGTGTTCGTTGGCGGAGGGTGACGCTCTGCGGAAGAAGATGCAGGCCCAGCCGCCCGCCAAGGACAGCGTAGCCGTGTC